>JAIRSS010000110.1 GCA_031255315.1 Spirochaetaceae bacterium | reverse complement strand
CCCGGCGAAGGGAGGTTGCGAGAACCGTATTGAAAGGAAGCGATGTGGCCATCAGGGGCGTTTCAAAAGCCTTTGGCGATTTTGCGGTTTTACATAATGTAGACATTGAGATTAAAAAGGGCGAATTTTTTTCCCTTCTTGGGCCTTCAGGATGCGGCAAAACGACCCTTCTGCGTATCATTGCGGGGTTCGAGAGTCCTGACGACGGCGCGGTGATGCTCGAAGGCGCCGATGTGCTTCCCCTGGCCCCTAACCGCCGGCAGGTAAACACGGTCTTTCAGAATTACGCCCTGTTTCCCCATCTTTCGGTCTTTGAAAACGTGGCCTTTTCCCTCAGGATAAAGAAGACCCCCCGGCCGGAAATCAACGCCAAGGTAAAAGAGTACCTCAAGCTGGTCCAGTTGGAAGGCCATGCCCAAAAAAAGCCGAACCAGCTTTCCGGGGGACAGAAGCAGCGGGTCGCCATTGCCCGGGCCCTGATCAACGAACCCCGTGTGCTCCTTTTGGACGAGCCCCTTTCCGCCCTGGACGCCAAACTCAGGCAGCACATGCTGATTGAGTTGGATCAGATTCACGATAAGATCGGCATCACCTTCATCTACGTGACCCACGACCAGCAGGAAGCCCTGTCGGTTTCCGACCGGATCGCGGTGATGAACCAGGGGAATGTCCTTCAGGTGGGGACTCCCCACGAAATATACGAAAGCCCGGCCACGGACTTTGTGGCCCGCTTCATCGGCGAGACGAACCTGTTCGACGCGGCGGTTGTTTCGGCGGAAAGGATGGACAGGCCGGGTTCGCCGGAAAACCCCGCGCCGGAACCGGAATACATGGCGGAACTGGACATCCCGGAACTGGGCAGGATCAAGGTAACCACGGTGGATCCGGTAAAGCCGGGCCAAACGGTGAGTTTTACCATCAGGCCGGAAAAGATAGTGATTGCGAAGGAAAAGCCCATTACCAAGCGGGCGGACATCAACCTTTTTCAGGGGATTGTTGACGAGCCGATTTATTCGGGATTCCAGACCAAATTCTACGTCAAAACCCCCGGCAACGTGCTTATCCGGGTCATCAAACAGCACGCCAAGTATTCGGACGAAGGGCCGGACATTATATGGAAGGATTCGGTATTTTTTTCCTGGAGCGCCAATGACGGGTATATCGTAGGGGTTAAAGATCCGTGAGCGCCCGGCCGTCTTCCGCCAAACCCGCAAAAAATCCGCGCCCTTCCGGCAGGCGCAACTACGGGCTTCTCTATTCCGGGCCCATGGCCCTGTGGTTCACCGCCTTTTTCCTTGCGCCCCTTGCCATCATCGTGGTCTACAGTTTCCACCGGAAGGGGCTGTACGGGGGTATTGCGCCGGGACGGCTTTCCCTGGACGCCTACAAAGCCCTGGCAAATCCCAGCCTGCTGATCATCATGGTCCGCACGGTGATAACGTCCCTGGTTGCCACGGTGATCACCATCCTCCTCGCCCTGCCCTGTGGATACTACATGGCTAAGAGCCGGCATCAGACCGCGCTGCTCCTGATCATCATCATTCCCTTCTGGACCAATTTTCTTATCCGGGTGTTCGCCTGGATGAACATACTGGGGAACAACGGCTTTTTGAACGAATTCCTCCTACGGATAGGGCTGATTCGGGACTACATTCAATTCATCTACAATCAGCAGGCGGTGATCCTGGTGCTGGTCTATATGTACCTGCCCTACGCCATCCTGCCCCTCTTTTCTACCATTGATAAATTCGATTTTTCCCTCCTGGAGGCGGCCCGGGATCTGGGGGCTTCCAAGGCGGCGGCGGTAGTAAAGGTTCTGTTCCCTAACATCAGGAGCGGCATCTACACGGCGGTGCTGTTCACCTTTATCCCCATCTTCGGGGCCTACGCGGTGCCCCTGCTGGTGGGCGGGAAGGACTCGTATATGCTGGGGAACGTGGTGGCGGATCAGCTTACCAAGGCCCGGAACTGGCCCCTGGCCTCGGCGATTTCCATGGTCCTTACCCTGGTAACCACGGCGGGCATCCTGGTCATGCTGGGCCTCCAGAAGAAGGACGCCGGGCGGCTTGCGGACCGGAGCGCGGGGGAACGGGGGCTTGCCGGGTCTTCAACCCGTTCCGGAGGGAAGGCGGCATGAAACTGAACATACGCAGCTTTATTACCCCCCTCAGGGGCGGGGGAGCGCCGGGGGAAGCGGCGCGCCACGCCCGGCGGGCGTCCCGCAGAGGGTTTTCCCTGTCCCAGAGCATATTCATCGCCACTGTCGTGTTCCTCTTTCTGCCCCTCCTGGTGCTGATCCTCTATTCTTTCAACGCGTCCAAGGGAATGAAGTGGACCGGCTTCTCCTTTATCTGGTATGAACAGCTCTTCCTTCATTCCCGCGATCTCTGGCGGGCGTTTCTGAACAGCGTCGTTATCGCCCTGACTTCCGCAGGAACGGCGACGGTCGTGGGGACCTTCGGCGCCATAGGCGTCAACTGGTACCGCTTTAAGCTGAGGAACTACGTTCAGACGATTTCGTTCCTTCCCATGATCCTGCCGGAGATTATCATCGGCGTCTCGCTGGCCCTGTTTTTTGCGGGGATAAAAATACCCCTGGGGCTCCTCACCATCTTTATCGCCCATACCACCTTCAACCTGCCGTTCGTGTTCCTCATGGTGATGGCCCGGCTTGACGAGTTCGATTTTTCCATCATTGAGGCCGCAAGCGATCTGGGGGCGACCGAGGGGCAGACCCTGACCCGGATAACCATCCCGGTCTGTATGCCCGGCATTGTTTCCGGCTTTTTAACCGCCGTGACCATATCCCTGGAAGATTTTGTCATCACCTATTTTGTGGCCGGGCCGGGTTCCACGACGCTTCCGCTGTACATCTACTCGGCCATCCGTTTTGGAGTATCCCCGGTGATAAACGCCCTGTCGGTGGTCATGATCCTGGGAACCGTACTCCTTACCTACCTGCTCAGGAACTTCCTTAACTACAACGCGGCCAAATAGGAAGCATTTTTACGAGTGAATCTGCTGCGCGGGCGGACTGTCCCCAAAGCGGTTCTAAATACCACAGAAGTGTTGAAAAAGGAATTCAACACAAGGAGGAAAAGATGAAGAAAATTCCGGTACCAGCCGCCGTGCTGTGTGCGGCGGTATCCGCCGCGCTTATCACGTTCGGCGGCTGCGCGAAAAACGAGGAGGCCCGGACTGCGCCCGGCCAGGGGCAGGATTCCTCCCGGCTGTATGTCTACAACTGGACCTACTACACTCCGGATTCCATCCTGCGGAAGTTTGAGCGGGAATACGGCGTAACCGTCGTGTATGACACGTTTGCCTCCAACGAGGAACTCTACGCCAAACTCCTGACCGGCGGTACGGGATATGATCTGGTGTTCCCTTCAGGAGACTATGTTTCCATCATGATCAAACAGGGAATGCTGGAAAAGCTCGACAAGTCCAAACTGCAAAACATGGGCAACATCGACCCGCTGGTGCTTCAAAAGGCGGTGTACGATCCCGGCATGGACTACGCGGTTCCCTATTATTTCGGCGCCGCCGGAATCGCGGTCAACACCGCCCGTGTTCCCGACTACGAAAAGAGCTGGTCCATCTTTGGCCGCGCGGACCTGCGGGGCAAAATGACCATGCTGGATGATATGCG
>JAIRSS010000196.1 GCA_031255315.1 Spirochaetaceae bacterium | reverse complement strand
CCCTCCGCAAAATCATTTACCATGTCTATGAAACAGCGGCGGATAGTGGTTTCATTAATGCTGCCGCCGTAATCTATAGTGTTTTGAAGTTTGTTGCGGTAGTTATTGATACTAAGGTTCATCACCGTCTATATTATCCTTTCATTAATTAACCGCAAACCATCGGACACAGCCTGTTTGCGCTCCCTTCTCAATATTCATAAGCATACCACAAGGGAAAGCCTCTGTTAAGCGGCGGCGTATCCCGGCCTGTTTTTCCCTGGACCTATACGGGATCAATCTCTCCTCGATCCGCATATCACCCGGCTTCAGGCTGGAAACCGGCGGGGTGTGTAGAAAAAGTTGGGGGATATGAAAATTTTTATACACCTGATCAACCAGGAGCGGATGAGAGGGCGGAAGAGAATTTTAGGGCTGTATAACCTGTTCTTACCAGACCATTTTCTATATGTTTATCCAGCAGCCTGTTGCTTAGACCAAATGCCAAAAATACATGACAACGAGGTCCACAGATTGCGCTGATTTTCAGAGATTATGAACACGTGTGCTACGAAAAATCCGGGGTAATCCCGATTAATCTGTGGACCTTGTTCCCGCCTTTTAGTCTAAGCACCCTGCTGTGTTTGATACAATGATTTCAGAACATTACCGGTTTGCCGTACGTCCGCAATAACGGTATGGCGCATTCGTGTCATTCACGGACTTTTTTTTCCCCTCGAACCCGCGTTTTGTCCGAAATTTGGAGGATGCCCGCGTCCTGCCCGCTTCCGGCGGGGCGCGGCGTTCAGCGGACTACCGCTTCCGAGACCGCTTCTCCGGTGGATTTGTACACTCTGGCTGGGTTGTTCGGGTCGGGGAAGCGCTGGCCGCGATGATAGAATACATAATGATACACTCCGGGAGGAAGGGGAAGAATCAGGGAGTAGAATTCCGGCGCGGTCTCCCGCAGCTCGTACATGAACGGATCCCAGCCGTTAAAATCCCCCGCGACGGTAATGGTTTCTCCTGAAGAAGCCCGGTAGGTAAAACTGAGCGTTCCCGGCGGGCCGTCAAAGGCGCTGGGGGGCTGCCGTTGTTTCGGGAGGATTACCACCGAACGGTAAATGCCGGACCGGTCGTCCATGCGGCGCACCGGGTTAAGGGGGTCCGCCGTCCAAAGACCGTCTATGATAAGCCGGTACTCCAGTTCCCGCTGGTCCGCGGGAAACGGGTGGGCGTAAAACAAAATACCGGAATCCTGGTAAAGATTCGGGTCTTCTTTTTTGAGATTCGCCGCTTCGGGATCCCCCCGAATCTTCATAAGTTTTTGAAACCAGTAAACTTTGGCAAAGCCCTCATGGGCGAAGGCGATCCCCACGCTCCGGGAGCTGGAGGGGGCGGTGAATAATACGCCGTCATCCAGGAGTTCAGGTTGCCCCGGCCCCTTGAGCGTTAAAAGACGGTCAATGAATTGATACGACTCTCTATCCAGCGCCCCAACCGCGCTGATACTACCAATAAGGAACGCCGCCGTAATAATTCGCTTCATACTGACAAATCGCTTCATATGTCCTTTACAATTATCGGATGATATTCCAATATCTTAATTATGCCTTCCCTACAGCAACTTAATGAATTTAGAAACTCGTTCCGCACTATAGGTAATGAACCGGCTGTCCTTGCCAGTCAGAATATTCCGTACGAAAACCTTCCCCTTCCAAAGTCCGAGCCTGCAAGCCCGCCTCCGTCCGGTGTTCCCGCCGCCGATGCCGCTGCTCCCGCCGGGGCGGATGGCTTTCCAGACAGTTCGAATCAAGACAGCTTAGAGGACTTTGTCCCGAATGACAAGCCGTCCGGGGAGTTGTTCTCTTCCGGTGATTTGGAGGGGCCCCCCCCGGCGGACGAACCGCCGGATTTCGGTATTATGGACGACCTCGCCTTTAATGATTTCCTGAATACCCTGCCCGATGATCTCCCCCCCGCCCCGGACCCTTCCCTGCCGGTGGAAAGCGCCGCCGGAATGTCCGCCGGAATCGAGACTGAACCGCCCCGCGCTGAAGAAGCGGCGGATGAAGTTCAGGCCCCCCCCGAAGATTTCTCGTCCGGTGGGGACGGCGGCCTTACGGAACCGGAAGGGGAAACGGCCGGTTTCGATGATTTATTTGCGGATATAGACTTCGGGGACGAGGGCGCCGGGGAAGCGGGGGCGTATACGGACGAGTTTGGGGAAGCCCCGCCTGTGGACGGCGGGTTTCAGGCCCCCACCCCTGAAGAACCCGAATCAGACGCGAAGCCCCCGGAGGCCGGGGTGGACGCGGGAACTGGGGACGTTCCCCCCGGCGAGGATTTTCCCGCCCCGGACTTCTCCCCGTCAAATTTCGATTTTCCCCCGGATGAAGAGTTCTCCCCGCCCGGCGGCGAAACGAACGGGCCCGCCGGGTCCGCCGAAAAGGACGCCTTTGACCGTTTCCAATTTGAGGGAAGCGCCGCCGGTTTCCCGCCCGAAGCGGAAGTTCCGGAATCCGCGGACCGGAAACCAGACGGAACCGCCGATGCCGATATGGATGGTTTTTCTCTATCCGGTATCGACGATATACTCACTACCGCGACGCCGCCCAAAAGGATAGAGGACATCGTTCTTTCAGAGGAAGATCTGGCCAAATTCCAGGAAACCCTTGCGGGGTATCCCCTGAACCTGCGGGTCGCCTGTGAGGAGATTATCGCCGAGGGGAAAGGGCCGGCGGAACAGGTGGACGCCCTGATAAAGCTGCTCGTCAAGGGGGGAACGCCAAGAAAGGCGGCGTCCCTGGCGGGGGAGATACTGCACAAGTTCATTCCCATCCCAAAAAGTTTCGAGAAGAAAACCGGCGAGTCTCTGGAAGCGGAACAGGGAACCTTCTCGTATATATTTTCCCGGAAAGTCCTTCCGGTTCTGCGTATCTTCCTGGCTGTCGCCCTGGTATCGGCGTCCGTAGCGTATTTGGCCTGGCAGTTTATCGTTATTCCCCTTTACGCCGGCTCGATCTACCGCCGGGGTTACGAAAGAATCGCCGCGGGTGAATATGAACGGGCGAATGAACGGTTCGCCGACGCCTTCGCCGTCCACCCGGTAAAATCGTGGTTCTACCAGTATGCCGAGGCGTTCCGGGATGAGCGGCAGTACCTTTACGCCGAAGGAAAGTACGATGAACTCCTGCGGTACTACCCGCGTGATAAAAAGGGCGCGCTTGATTACGCCGCCATGGAAACGAATTACCTGAGAAACTATTCCAAGGCTGATCGCATCATCAGGACCAATATTCTCGATTATAATGTGAATGATCAGGAAGGGCTTCTGGCTCAGGGGGACAATAACCTGGCCTGGGGAGAAGTCGATCCTTCCCGGTACGAGGACGCCCGGCAGGCGTACGCCCGGCTTCTGGAACGGTACGGCTGGCAGGACCCCATCGTGGAACGGATGCTCCTCTACTTCATCAGAACCGATAATCTGGGGGAAGTGATCCCGCTCCAGCAGTACCTGACGGATAATTCAAAAAAGAGGCATGCGTCCCCCGCCATTCTGTCGGAATTGGGGGGGTATCTGCTGGATAAACAGATTGAGGTGGTCCGGGGTGTTCCGGATGAGCACATAGAACGGATCGAAGGGGTTAGGGACATCCTCATCAAAGCAAATCAGGGCGATCCTTCCCTGCCCGAGCCGCAGTATCACCTGGCCCGGTACTACAACCGTTTCGGCAGCACGGAAGAGGAACGGAAGGCCCTGGAATCGGCGGTTAGGGCGTTTGACGCGGCCCGGGAGGAGTCTCCCCGGCGCACCGCCTACAGGATTGACGCGGACCGCCGCTTCGCCCAGGTCCTCGTCAACGCGCGGGAATTTTTTCCCGCCGAAGAGCGGCTTATCAACGGCATAAACGTCTACGAGGACGCCCTGAACCGCCGCCTTCTGAGCCGTTCCCCCGAATACGGGCGGCTCTACGCGGACTTGGGGGATATCGAATACTTCACCAAATCCTGGGATATGAATCAGGCCCTGGAATACTACCGTCAGGCGGAATTGAACGGGTGGGCGCCGCCTGAGATGCAGTACCGCATGGGGGCGGCTCACTACCTCTTGCGGGAGTGGGAAAACGCGCTGGACCGGTTCTTTAACGCGTCGTCGGAATTGACCCTCAACCGGCGGCTTCTTCACGCCCTGGGCAACGTCTCCTACCTGCGGGGCAACTACTTCGCCGCCCAAGGGTACTACCGCCGTCTTCTGGACCTTCTGGAAGCCGAGCGGGCCCGGTTCCCCATGCTTGTTCCCAATGAGCGGCTGGACCATCTGGAATTAGCGGAGCGCCTCATGGTCGCCCGGAACAACATGGCCGTTACCCTGGAAGCCTTGAGCAACCGCACGGGGGATCCCCAGTACCAGGCCGGGGCCGTGGCCCAATACTCTGAATCCGCCCGGGCCTGGGACGCGCTGACCCGGGATCCGAATACGATGGTCCGATCCGCCGGAACTAATCTGGGGTTCCTTAATTCCCAAAACATCCTTCATCCTCAGACAAGCTACGAGCCCCAGCTCTTCAACCAGATCGATAAGGATGTTTTGGAGCCTTCTTCCTGGGAGTTGCTGGCGCCGCCCGACTACCGGATTTCGGATTGAAGCCGCTTCGTGAAGCGGAAAAGGCGGGAACGAAAGACGACGGACGGAGGGTTCCTCCGGGAGTTTAAACCCGAAGCGGCGGCGCGGGAGCGGGAAGAAGCCGGTACGCCGGCCCGGCTTCTTCCCGCTGGAGGGCCCCGGTGACGGCGTACCGGGTCACGCGGGAAGCCCCGCGGCGGAAGTCAGCCGGACGGCAGTCATGTATGGCGCGGCATAGCGCAACAGCCTGCCGGCGCCCCCGTTATTCAACCGTAAACTTCGAGACCTCCTGGACCAGCACGTCAATGCTTTCTTTGTTCGCCCCGCTGATGCCGTTCACCCGGTCTATCGCCACGTTGATCTGGTCCGCCCCGGTGACCATTTCGTTCATGCCGTTGGTTATCTCCTGGGTTACCATCTCCAGGTTCTTGCCTTCGCGGATTATCTGCTGGCTCCCCTCCAGCATCTCCGTCGAGCTGCCTTTCACCATCTGCGTTACTTCGTTCAACTGGCCGATGGCCTCCAGAATCTGCTTGCTGCCCACGCTCTGCTCTTCCATGGCGTTGCGGATGTTCTCTTCCTGCTCGGATACGATCCTGACACCGCCGTCTATGGCTTCGAATTTATTGAGCACGCTGTTGGTAGACTTGATGATCTTGTCGATAGAGTCTTTGATTTTTTTGAGCACCGTTGAGATGGTCTTGGACTGGGCCCCGGAATTCTCCGCCAGTTTCCGTATCTCGTCGGCTACTACGGCAAAGCCCTTCCCCGCTTCACCCGCGTGGGCGGCTTCAATGGCGGCGTTCATCGACAGCAGGTTGGTCTGGCTTGCGATATTTTGCATAACCGAGTTGATCTCCAGAAGCCCCTCCGATTCCCGGGATATTTCCTGAATGTCCGC
>JAIRSS010000084.1 GCA_031255315.1 Spirochaetaceae bacterium | reverse complement strand
CGGAGGCTTCCATGGCGCACGAGACAAATACATCCACCCCCCGCCCACATTACTAACGCAAAACTCAGTACAACCGCCATCTTTTTTATTATTTTGTTGAACATAAATTTTTACTCTTTTATGGCAGGTATAAATTCTTCCTGTTTTTACATTACGAGTACAAATTGCCAATACCGCTCTCATAAAAAACAGCAATCCCGAATTCAAAACAACATAGGACGGAGAGGACGGACGCATTGTCTACTGTTCCCCCAATTTCCCGCGGAGGTTTTCTGAATCCCGGTGGTTCTAACCGGTTCCTGTTTCTTTACGGAAACCGCCGTACGCCAACGAACAGGCTGGGTCCTTCCGGCTGAACTTGCGTTTACCGGAGAGACTCCAGTTCGGCCTGGGCGCGGGCTTGCACGGACCGGGAATGCCGTCCGCGCCGTAACGCCGCAAGGATCCTGATCCCCGGACTGCTTGACTGCGGACCGGAAAAGCGGCAGAGCGCCCCGGTCGCGGCGGCGGTCGCGGTCAAAACGGCCGCGTCCTGATACAATTCAACGGGAAAAACCAGGGCGCTGAACGCCCGGAGGGCGCGGCCTTCCGGGTCCGTTCCGATGCCGCCGATGGCCGCCGCCGCTGCAACCTTGATCGCTCCGTCCCGGTCCCGCTGGTAGAGGTCCACCAGGAAGGGGATGGTTTCCCGCGAACCCAGGCGGCCCAGGTATCTCAGGGCCTCTATCCGGTAATTCGGCTGGACTACCGGGGTCGGGCGGGATGGACGGTCCCAGAGAGGGAGGACTCCCGCGCTGCCGGCAAGTTCCATGAGGTATGCGGTGAAGCGCGGTTCCTCTTCGCCTATGGTCCCGGCCCCTATCATTTGTCCAATATGGGCAAGACGGTCCCGTATATCCTTCTCGTCAAAGCTGACGCCGTCTTCCTCCCGAAAAGAAGACCGGAAGCCGGCGGCGGCGGTATCGTAGATTTTCCCCGGCGTCTTCCCGTACGGGGAGCGCCGCGCGCTCCCGGTCCGTTCTTCAAGGTGGTACGAATAGAGCGTCCGGTCTTTCCCGCAGGAATACAGAAAGCCCTCATCGCTAAAGGCGGGGACGGCGGCGGCTCCTTTGATCCTGATGAGCCAGCGCTTCCGTCCGTCTTTGGTAAAACCGGTCGCTCCGGAGGTGGAGAGGACGTAGATTCCCCTCCCGTCATGGCGTATCCTGACTTCTCCCGCATCCCGCTCCCCGGTCAGGTGGGTTTCGTCCGACCAAAGAGGGTCTCCGCCCGGCACGGTAAAGAGATGCAGCCTGCCGCTGGAGAGGACCACCGCCGCCGTATCTTCCCAGCCCTCAACCGCAAGGAACGTTCCGTCTAAAGCCGGTCCGTCTAAAGCAAGGCCGCCTAAAGCCGGGAGGGGCTCCGCCGGAACACCCCACCGGGAGATAAAGACGCCGCCGTCTCCGGTGAAAATCAAGGCGGGGTTTCCTTCGGGAGCCGGTTCGTCCTTTGTCCGGGGAACGGGGTCCAGGGGGAGCGCCGCACGCGGCGCAACCGCAAGAGGCCGGGCGGCGATACGTCCAAAGGGGCTTATTTCCACCAGTTCCCGGCTCTCCAGAACGAGCAGGACGCCTCCTTCCCGGTCCATTCTGGGAGGGAGCGCCGCGGGATGAGCCAGATACCGGCTCCAGAGGGGATGTCCCGCTGCGGTAAAGCACCGTACTCGTTGGGGGGTGAAGACAAACAGCCTGCCGTCCCAGCCTGCCATGACCGGGGCCGAGATGGGGGCTTCCAGATCCTTCCGCCACAGTTCCCGGCCCGCGGGGTTTACCGCAAGAAGCGTTCCGTTGGTTCCGCAAATGTAACTGATTCCTTCCGTTGAATGGGTAAGATAGGGGGTAAGCCGGCCCGGGGCGGTGTATTTCCACAGCAGCTTCCCGTGTTCGGAATAGGAGACCAGGGTCCCGTCGTCGCAGACCAGCGTTACCAAGCCCGCCTGCGCTGCGGGAGGCCCCAAAGCCGTTCCGTCCGGCGCTTGCCGCCACGTATAGGGGACCGTCTCCTGGGCTTCCAGCGGGAAGGCGAGGCACAGGAAGATGCTCAGTATACCGGCGGACACGCCGGGGCTGAAGGGCGGCGCCGGTTCTCCGGGGAGTCTGAACCGCAGACCGGGGCGGTTTTTTCGGAATCTTCGGCGGCGCAGCCTGCGGCGTGATTCGTCAGGACGCGCCACAGGCGTCCTCCTTCGGGGCCGGTGGGGACTCATCCTTCTTTGGACGGACGAAAATCGCCAGGGCCTCTATATGCGGCGTCTGGGGGTAGAAATCATAGAAGGCCGCCGATTCAAGCCGGTATCCCCCGGCGCGGAGGACGGCGCTGTCCCTGGCCAGGGTTGCCGGGTTGCAGGATACATAGGCCAGGAGAGGCGGGCCCTGTTCCGCAAGCCAGCGCCTGAGAGACGGGGAAAGCCCCGTCCGGGGAGGATCGGCTGCGGCAAAGCCATAGGCGGGCGGCGCGGCGCGGCGCAGTTCCCGTACCCATTCCTCATCGGTAAGGGGGAAGTACCGTCCGGCGGAACCGGAGAGGTTCTGCCGGGCCAGGTTCAGCGCGCCGGCGTCCGCTTCGACCATATCTATCCGGGGAAACCGTTCCACCAGGAAGGCGGCGAAGGTTCCCACGCCGCAGTAGATGTCCGCTGCGGGCAGGGAAGGGTCCGCCCGTCCGGCGGCGGCGCAGAGGTCCGGGATGAGCTGTTCCAGGGCCGCCGCGTTAGCCTGGAAGAATACGCCTGGGTCCATACGGATGCTCCGGCCCCCCAGGGCAACCGGCGCCGGCCCGTCCCTGCCTTCGCAGAGCAGAACGCCGTTCCGGGAGTAGACCGTAAACCGGCGTTTCCCGTGGGGCGCGGGGATCCTCCCGCCGCCGAGAGCCCGGCGTATTCCCGCGTCCGCCACGGGACAGTCATCAAGGGGGATGATGTTCCCGCTTTTCCGGGCTTTGAATCCCAGTCGGGGGGAAGCCCCCGTGGTTCCGGGGACAGAATGAAACTGAACGCGGTTCCGGTACTCGTATTCCGCCGGGGCGGGAACGGTTTTTACCGGCAGCGGGTCGGCGGCGCCTCCGATACGGCTCAGAGCGTCCCGGAGGATCCCTTCTTTTTCCCGCAGTTGGGATGGATACTCAAGGTGTTGGAGGGAACATCCGCCGCAGGCTCCCCAGCGGGGGCAGGCCGGGACGCGCCGGTTTGCCGAAGGTTCAAGGACTTCTTGCAGTTCTCCCCGGGCCCAGGACCTATGGACTTCCGTAATCGTAAACGAAATCAGGTCCCCCGGAGCGGTATACTCCACAAACACGACTTGCCCGCTGATATGTACTATTCCCGCTCCCCCCGCCGCAAGGCGTTCCACCGGAGCGGTAAAAAATTCGCCTTTTATCATACTACAGGCTTTAGTATAGCATTATTGTCAGAACAAATCAGTCCGGGGTACAATGGGGGTATGATTGAATTGGCGTCGGTTCCCGAAGGAAGTTTTATGGAAGAGTGGTTCGCCGCAGGCGACGGGGCCCGGCTTTTTCTACGGCGGTGGGTTCCTTGCGGGAAACCGCTGGGGGCCTTGCATATTGTTCACGGTATGGCTGAACACGGTCTTAGATATGACCGGCTTGCCCGGCGTCTTACCGGGGAAGGTTTTGAGGTTTGGGCGGCGGATATGCGGGGCCACGGAAAGACCGCGGACCCGGCGGTAAACGATCCCGGCAAGGGCGGGCTTTTGGGGCATTGCGGCGACCGGGACGCCTATACGCGGGTAGTGGACGATATAGAAGAAATCAACCTCAGCATCAAGGAGCGCTTCCCCGAACAGCCGCTTTTTCTTATGGGGCATTCCTGGGGCTCCTTTCTCGTTCAATGCAGTATTGAAAAATACGGCGGGCAAATTTCCGGCTGTATCCTTTCGGGAACACGGGGGCCTGACGGCCTTAAAACACGGCTGGCTCCCTGGCTTTTTACGGCGATTGCCGCCCTCACAGGCTGCCGGAAAAAGTCCGAGTTGGCGTTTATCCTGGGAGATAAGCCCTACAACCGGCCTTTCCGTCCGAATAGAACGCCCTTCGACTGGCTTTCCCGTGATGACAAGGAGGTAGACGGCTACGCCGCCGATCCTATAAGCGGTATGCGGTGTTCTTCAGGCTTTTACCGGGATCTGGTAATCCTCCTTAACCGCATCCACCTCCCGGAACAGATGGAACGTATCCGCCGGGACCTGCCTGTCTACATCTTTGCCGGCAGCGCCGATCCGGTAGGGGATATGGGTACAAGCCCTACCGCCCTGGTGGAAGCCTATCGGTCCCTTAAAATTCAGGACCTTGAATTTGTGTTGTATCCCGGCGCCAGGCATGAAACGTTGAACGAAACCAACCGGGATGAAGTTATAGGAGATCTCATTATCTGGTTAAAAAAACATTTATAAATGAGTTTGTTCTAAAACTTCAGTTTTGGAACAAACTTAAATATCCAGAAAATCCGCGGTTTCCGTATGGTTGGAACCTGAGAAACCGCGGGAGCTTGCCCCACCCGGCGCGGCGGCGTACCGGCGCTTGGTTTTGGGACGGGCCGGCTATATGAGCACCATGAAATGAAAAGGCGGACTTCGTGCGAATCAGGTACAGTGCAACTCAAGACGGGCGTCCGGTAAAAACGGCTGTTGTTTATACCAGGGACGAACATGGTATTAGGCTCGACGCGGTGGATAAAGACGCGGTGTATATCGTGGAACGGCTTAGGGCTAACGGATACGAAACCTATATTGTAGGAGGCGCGGTGCGGGACCTCATCGTGGGCGCGCATCCCAAGGATTTTGATATTGTCAGCGCCGCCAGCCCCGCCCGGATAAAAAAAATATTCCGGAATTCCCGTATCATTGGCCGCCGTTTCCGGCTGGTCCATGTGTATTTCGGCCCCAAAATATTCGAAGTATCCACCTTCCGTTCCCTTAAAGACGGGCCTACCAGCAATACGTATGGTTCTATAGAAGATGATGTGCTCCGCAGGGATTTTTCCCTGAACGCCCTTTTCTACGATCCGATTAACGAGATAGTAGTGGATTATGTGGGAGGCATGAAGGATATACGGAAAAAACGTATCCGGCCCATCATCCCTGTTTCGATGATTTTCCTGGACGATCCGGTACGGATGATACGGGCGGTTAAGTACGCCGCGGCAACCTCCTTCAGGCTGCCCTGGAGTCTCACCTGGAAGATACGCCGTCAGGCGTCCCTCTTGTCCGAAGTTTCTCCTTCACGGCTTACCGAGGAGATTCTGAAGATCATCCATTCCCCGTATTCGGCGCGGATTATCGAAAACCTGGACCTTTTCGGCGTATACGAGTATCTTCAGCCTGGGGCGTCGGCCGTACTGCGGCGGGACGCTTCCTTCCGTTCCCGGTACATAAAGGGATTTGCCGATCTTGCCCTTAAGCCCGACGCCGCACGAGCGCCGGGAGAAACGATGGCGGCCCTTATCCGGGATTTCCTGGAAGAAACCGTTGACTGGGACGGGGGGATAATCGAAAACTACAAAAACGCTTTTCTTGAAGCCCGCCGGTTCATCCTGCCGATAAACCCGCCCCGCGTTGAACTGGATCATGCGGTCAGGCTCATCTTCAGTGAACACGGTCTGACGGTGAAAAAATCCCGGATGCTTCTTTCGCATTCACGGCAGGCGGATTCCCGCCTCCTCCGGGAGGAAGAGCCTGATCCCGCCGGCCTGCTTCCCGACGAAGGAGAACCCAAAAAACGCGTCCGCCGGGGAAGGCGGCGCGGTACATCCGCCGCCGACGCCGCCCGTCCTGGGGAATGAGGTTCACCGGACTTTGAGTTTTTGAATCACTTCGTCGCTCCGTTGCCGGTAACGGGTTGGGGCGGCGCGGGAGAGACTGTGTCAAAACCATAGCGGCAGCGGCGGCAACATGGTAAAATACCGGCAGGAGGGCCGGCATGGAATTCATTAGCGGAGAAAGCCGCGACCAAATAATATTACTGCCTGAGAGCGTGGAAGATTATATAGGGGACAACAATCCGGCAAGGGTTATAGAGGCGTATATCAACAGCCTTGATTTGGCGGCGCTGGGTTTTTCCCGTCCGCGGCCCCATACTA
>JAIRSS010000083.1 GCA_031255315.1 Spirochaetaceae bacterium | reverse complement strand
CGTTCACGCCGGGCAAAATCAAGCAGTTCCGCCGCATATCCGGGGAAGCAGCCGCCTTCGGGACGAACCCAGACATCCGCCGGACCGCCGGCCTTGAAGGTGGTATGGAGGGCCATAGGCTCGCTGAAACGAACCACGCCGGAAGGAGGTCTTGGGATGTTGATTTTTTCCAGTTTTTCCCGTAAGGTAGGCATACTCTTAATTTTATCAGGTTAACCGCGGATATTCCATGCTGTTTTCCCACGAGCGTTCGTGAGACGGGGGGACTTTTAGACCCGGACTGTTTTCCAGATAGAAGCGGGTATACACGAAGAGAACGATGGGAAAAATCCGGCGCCGGCCTGAGGAGGGCGCAAATCTACCGCGGATCAGGGAGGGGCGGCAAAAGCCGGGGACTTCGCGGAGGCCGGCGCCGGGAACAACGGGAGCCTGGGTGGAAAATGCGTGGCAGTGTATTCCCAGGTTAAAGCCAAAGGTTCGACAGAACTGCAAGAGACGGTCCCAAAACCGTGTGCGCGTTAGCGCACAGACAATTAGGTTTGGAATCGTCTCCGAGTGAACCTAAATATACTGAAGATGATGTAACGATTGGGGAAAAATTTTGTTTTCAAGTCAAGAAAAAGAAGAAGCGGGGTCCGAGGCATCATCCGAAAATCCGGTTTCCAACGGGAATTCTGTAAGAAGCAGTATAGAATTCCGCAAGTTGTACGAGACGGTTTTTCCGATACTGTTTCGGGTGGCGTATCGGATTGCCAATAGTGAAGAGGCGGCGGAGGATCTGTGTCAGGAGGCTTTTTTTCGTTTATACGAAAAAAACATGGTTTTTCCGAATGCGGAAGAGGCCAAATACTGGCTTATCCGAGTGGTGAAGAACGCCTCCCTGAATTACGCAAAACGGAAAGACCGGGAACGGAAGGCATATCAACGGGCGTTCCGGGAGGTTACCCATACCCAGGAAACGGGAGAACAAGTCCTGCTGAGGCAGGAAACGGCTGTTGAAATCAGGGAGGCCCTGAACAAGCTGCCTGAGAATTTGCGTATGGTATTGATCTTAAAGGAATATGGTGAATTAAATTATAAAGAAATTGGTCGAACCCTCGGAATTAGTGAGGGTAATGTAAAGGTACGTGTATTCAGGGCCCGGGAACGTTTAGCCGGGCTTTTATCCAAGGATGGTTCGCATGTGTCCTGATCGTCAAATTCTTTCTGTTTATTATGATCGTGAGCTTCCCTCCCCCTGGAAAGAACATCTGGAAGCTCATTTGGTTATTTGTCCCGAATGCCGGGCCGCCCTCGCGAAAATTGAGGGGATTTCCGCCGTCATGCGGGAAGAGCCGGTATACAAGCCGGGATTTTCTCCGGAAGAAGTGAGGGACCGGGTCTGGGATGTGGCAGCCGGGCAGGTTTGTTCAGGCGGAGCGCCGGGATCAGCGTTGCGGGAATTCCCCCCGCGCCGGAAGGTGTGGAACCGTTCGGTGGTTATTCCCCTGCCCGCGGCGGCGGCGGCGGTGGCTCTTTTTGTCCTTGCGTTCACCCTTGCCCTGGTAAATCGTCCCTCAAGCCCGGACAGAATTCCCGATACGGTTGTTTCCGCCGGACTGGACCTTGACGCCCCCGGTATCGTGCCGGTCTCCACCATGAACGATGTATTGCAATATATAGGCCAGGACAATTCCGGGACCGATTTTATGATCATACGTTTGCCGGAAACGAAACATTTTATGAGATCCGGAGAGCCGGCTATCATCAGGGCGGCGGATTATTCCAGGGGAACGGGAAATAAATGATGCGCTGCCCGTTGTTTCGTCAAATGACCTTATTTAGCGCTTTGTTTGCAGCCGCCAGCGGCGTTGTAATCGCTCAGGAATTATCCTTGGAAGAACTGGTTCCCGCCCTCAAGGACCAGGCGGTAAAAATGGCCATTATAGCCCGTGTGGTGGAGCAGGACCAGGAAGAAGTATGGAATTCCGCCAGGTCCAAAGTAACAATTCCCGGACGGCCGGTGGGAATGAAGCTGGTAGGGAACAATATTGTGGTGGCGGTTCAGTTCACTCCATACCGTCAAAGAAACGGACGGAACATCCTGGTGGCTCAGGGCCAAATCTGGATAGACATTCCTAATCAGGGTATACACTATCAAACCACGATGGAAACGATTCCCTTAGAATACGGCGAACAAATTTACTTTTTCCCCCTGGGTTCGGGGAAAAACCCGGACGAACCCCGTATCGAAATTCAGGTAGAAATCAACCCCTACATCGCCGATCAGGAGCCTCTGTCCCCGCAACCGCCGCCTGCCGAAGCCCAGTCCGCTCCAAGGCATCCGGCTCAGGAAAATAATACTTCCCGGTCAGGGAGACAGCCTGCCTTCAATGAGTAATTCCCTTCTTCGGTTCTTTCTTGTTTCTGCGGCGGTATTGTTGTATCCCGGTTGTACCCAGGAAGGCCCCCGGATAGTTGAAATCTACCCCCGGATTGGGATGATGGGGGAAGCGCTGACTATCAGCGGGGAGAATTTTGGGGATGAACAGGATGAGTCTTACGTTACTATCGCGGGGAGCGCTCCCACATCTTCATCGTATGTTGAATGGAGGGACGACCGTATTGTCTTTCGGGTTCCTGAATTCGGTGAATCAGGCTTAGTATATGTCCACCGGGGGGCTAAAAAGAGTAATCCGGCGTTGTTTTCCAACCAGGCGGCTATCCCGGAGCCGGTTTCGCCGGAGCAGGCCGGGATAGGCCCCCAGATATTGTCCGTAACGCCCGCATCGGGAGCCATCGGCCAGTTGGTGTCCATAGCGGGAAACAATTTCGGGGCATCCCGGGAAAGCGGCGGTGTGTATTTCGCCTGGGGCGCTGAAACGCCGGCGTCCGCTCCCGCGGGAATAGGCGGACCCGCCTGGGTAGAGGTCTTCGACGGCGACTTGGGGTACGAACTCTGGAGCGAGCGGGAAATCCGGGTTCGGGTTCCGGACGGGGCCGTCAGCGGCGGCTTGGAAGTCAGGACGCTCAGGGGCGAGAGCAGCCCTCAATTCTTTGAGGTAACTGGAAAACCGGGAACCAAGGTATACCGGGAGAAGCGGAGTTACGCCCTCTCCTATTCGGTGAATATTCTGGTCCGGGAAGCGTCGTCCTCTAATATCCTGTATCTGTGGGTTCCTCAGCCGGTTGTTTCGGCTTCCCAGCGCAACCCGGAGATTCTCTCCCGAAGCCTTGATCCCTATATTGAAAACTACCGGGGGGTTTCCCTCTACCGGCTCCGGGACCTCAAGAGCGATTCCACCACCGGCATCACTCTCTTCTATGCGGTGGAAGTCTACGCCGTGGAGACCAACCTTAACCCGTCTCAGATACGCATCCCCCGTCAGGATGCTCCTTCGTCTATGGCGGCGGTGTATACCGAGCCGTCTTCTCTCATTCCTTCGGACGATTCGGAGGTAACGCGCCAAAGCCAGGCCATAACCGGAAGAGAACAGAATCCCTATCTTAAGGCCCGGCGTATATACGAATGGCTCATTGAAAACGGAAACATTCAATGGAACGCTCTGAGCGGAAACGCCCGGGACGCGCTGCTGGAAAACCAGGCGGATCCCTATATGGCGGCTCTTCTTTTTTGCGCCCTGGCTCGAGCCGCCGGTATTCCCGCCAGGCCGTCGGCAGGGGTCCTGGTGGACAAGGCACAGAACGCCTTCCGGCACTTCTGGGCTGAATTCTGGATAGACGGCGCGGGCTGGATACCGGTGGATCCTGCGCTGGGAGCGGGGGCCGCTCCTCCCGCCTTCACCGTGCGGCAGGATCATGCGGCCTACTACTTCGGCAGTCTGGACTGCCAGCGCATCACCTTTTCCCGTGGGCAGGTTTCCCTCTCCCGGATGGATCCCCGGGGCCGGACTACGGCGCGGGAACGGGATTACGCTTTGCAGAGCCTTTGGGAGGAAGCGGCCGGCGGGCTTGAATCTTATTCTTCTTTGTGGAGTGATGTTACAATTAATGGCGTATATCTACAATGAAACGGCGCCGGACCGTGAACGGGGATGGCGCAGAGGAGGCGGCACGTGATCACTGTACTATCCCTGGGGGGGTCTATTATTGCTCCCGACAAGGTGGATGAGCACTTTCTTTCGGGGTTTGTTTCTCTTATCCGGGAACTATTGGAAGCCGATGAAAACCGGCGGTTTATCTTTGTCGCAGGCGGCGGCGGCCCGGCCCGGGCCTGGCAAAAGGCATACCGGAATATTTCAAGCGGCGGTTCCAACGATCAGGCGGACTGGATAGGGGTAATGGCGACCCGTCTTAACGCCCAGCTTGTCAAAGCCGTGATGGGTGACTGCTGTACCCAGGATGTGATTATCGATCCTTCGCTGGCGGGCTCCTTTGTAGGCCGGGTCCTCGTGGCGGCCGGCTGGAAGCCGGGGTTTTCCTCAGATTACGACGCCGTCCTCTTGGCCGAGCGGTTCCACGCGGATAAAGTGATCAATCTTTCCAATATCGCTCAAGTGTACACCGATGACCCCCGGAAAAACCCTGCCGCCAAACCCATAGACCGTATTTCCTGGGCTGACTTCCGGGCTATAGTGGGGGACGAATGGACGCCGGGGAAAAATGTGCCGTTTGATCCTGTGGCAAGCCGCCACGCCGCCCGGATCGGCCTTCAGGTGATATGCGCCGAGGGCCGCAATCTGGACAATTTGAGGAAGCTGCTTATGGGGGAAAATTTTTTAGGCACAACAATTGGCTGAAGGCAGGCCGGTGTGTCTACAGCAGCGGCGGTAATTCTCAATCTTCAGTAATTCCGAATTCAATCACTGACCATCGGGGCTTTCCCAAAACTTCAGTTTTTGGGAAAGCAACCGTGAAATTCACGGTTTTGGGACAGGCTCCATCCTATGGTATTTTGAACTCGGAATTGCTGCGTAACCTTGTCCAAGCCCTGTATCTCCGTTATGATAGGAGTATTCACAGCGCATATTCAATCTGGAGGAGACCTTTTTATGCATATTTCGGCGTTACAAGAAGCGCGTTACCGGTATCAGCCCAAACTTCCTGCAAGCCTGTCCCGGAAGGTAAGCGAAATTTCTGTTGAGTTGGGCGCTCCCACCGAATCTCTGGCCGATCAGGAAGACCTCAAAGCCCTGTTCAAACACAGCTACGGCAAGCCTGTTGCGGTGTTTACATCCGGCAGCAACAACGCAATCCATCGCCCCCTCACGGTAGGGGTCATTCTGTCGGGTGGACAGGCCCCCGGCGGGCATAACGTTATCGCGGGTCTCTACGACGGCCTTATGAAGGGTAATCCTGACTCTATCCTCTACGGCTTTCTTGGGGGGCCAAGCGGCCTTACGGACAACAAAACCCTAAAACTAACCGGCGAAATCATCGATCTATACCGGAATACCGGGGGGTTCGACATCATAGGTTCCGGCAGGACCAAGATTGAAACCCCGGAACAGTTTGCCGCGGCCCTGGCGACGGCCCGAAGGCTCAAGCTGGACGCGGTGGTTATAATAGGCGGCGATGATTCCAATACTAACGCCGCGCTTTTGGCTGAATACTTCCTGGCTCAGGGAGCGTCCACCCTGGTCATCGGCTGCCCCAAAACCATAGACGGAGACCTGAAGAATACGTATATCGAAACATCCTTTGGTTTCGATACGGCGGTTAAAACCTACAGCGAACTTATTGGAAACATAGCGCGGGACGCCAACAGCGCAAAAAAATACTGGCACTTCATCAAACTCATGGGCCGTTCTGCAAGCCATATCGCCTTGGAATGCGCTCTTCAAACCCAGCCGAACATCTGCCTTATCTCCGAAGAGATCGAAGCGGGAAAGTTCTCCCTGGGTCAGGTGGTGGACCAGATATGTAATTCCGTGGTTCGCCGGGCGGAAAAAGGCGATAACTTTGGGGTGATTCTTATCCCCGAAGGGCTGGTGGAATTCATTCCTGAAATGAAAGCCCTTATCGCGGAACTTAACGACCTCATGGCCCAAAACGAAAAGGAATTCGCCGCCCTCTCTTCCTTTGACAGCCAACTTTTCTGGCTCAAGACCGGGCTTTCCGAGGCGTCGTACAGCCTTATCTACAGGCTGCCGGCGGATATTGCGAAACAGCTTCTGATGGACCGGGATCCGCATGGCAATGTTCAGGTTTCTCAGATTGAAACAGAAAAACTCCTCATTATAATGGTAAAAGAGCGTCTGGCTGAACTGAAAACCAGGGGCGAATATACGGGTAAATTCAGCGCCTTGGGGCATTTTTTCGGATATGAGGGCCGTTGCGCGGTCCCTTCCAACTTCGACGCCGACTACTGCTATGCCTTGGGCTTCAGCGCCTTCGTGCTTGTCGCATCGGGACTTACCGGCTATCTTTCCAGCGTGCGGAACCTAACCGCTCCAGCGGAGCAATGGATAGCCGGCGGCATCCCGCTAACCATGATGATGAACATGGAACAGCGGCACGGCTCCCGGAAGCCCGTCATCAGGAAGGCCCTTGTGGAACTGGACGGCAAGCCGTTTAAGGCGTTTGCCGCGGTCAGAGATACGTGGGCGGTACAGACGAGTTTCCTATTCCCCGGGGCCATACAGTATTTCGGCCCCAGCGAAGTCTGCGATCAGCCGGTCAAAACGTTGAAGTTGGAGCGCCTGAAGTAGGCGCTGTTCGGCGGGGTTTTTATTTACACAAAGAGGCTTTCTCAAAACTTCAGTTTTTGGGAACGCAACCGCGAAATTCGCGATTTTGCACAGCTGAAAGCCGCGGACTTTAGTCCGAAAAAACCGCAAGAGCCTGCCCCAAAATCGTGGGCGCAGCGCACAGTCAATTAGCTTTGGGACAGGCTCCAAAGACTAAGAAACCCTGGATTCCGGTAAAATGATCTGACGGACTTGAGTCCAACATCACGGCGGCCTGTTCAAGTTTAGCCGCCAGGAGAATGATAATTATATGCGGCTGTTCTAAAACTTCAATTTCGGAACAGCCGCGTTTTTAAAATTTTTGTTTTGCCCCCGAAGCGCCGCGCGGAATCGTTCCATACATACGGTATTATAAATTGAGCGTCCGCCTAATTCATTGAATGGGATTACGGACGCTCCCGGAAACAGAGGTAATTTATGAACAGTCTCAACAATATCCTCATTGAAGGAAACTTAGTTCAGGACCCCTTGCTGCGCTCAACTCCCAAAGGAACGCCAGTCTGTACCTTTCGCCTTGCCTCAAACCGCTATTACAAGCAGGATACAGGTTTTGAAAAGGAAACATGCTTCTTTGATGTGGAAGCGTGGGCGAAGCTGGCGGAGCATTGCTCTACTATCGGACACAAAGGCCAAGGAATTCGAGTAACCGGACGATTGAAACAGGACCGCTGGAAAG
>JAIRSS010000034.1 GCA_031255315.1 Spirochaetaceae bacterium | reverse complement strand
CCGGTATCGTTTGTAAATCCGTTCCGCCTGCCGGTAACTGACACCAATCTCCACTGACGCCGCCGAAAGTGTTTTAAGCCCGCGTTGTACCATTTCCATGATTTTCCCGCGCAGACTTTTGCCGCACTTGGATTTTTTACCCAATTTTATCCTCCTGACTAAAATTATCAGGTAGGACATTTCTATTGAACGCACTATAGGACATTTTCACTGATTTTTAACAGTCGGCGCGTTGCCTCATTGAACAGTACCCCAAATTAAGACAGACTATCTGGCAACTATAGCCAGCGGTTGTCAGGCAGGTCCGTTCCCGCCGCCGGAAAGCCGGACGGAAAGAGAAGCCGGCCATCATGGACGAATTCATCAGGATTACCGGGTAGAAAAACCGGAAGTACGCCTTCCTCGTCGTGAAAGGCACGGCGGTTGCACTCAAGCCGAATATACGGCCCCCTTTTTGCAAAATATCATAGAGTATCTTCGGACTACGTTTTCCGGCATTCCGTCCGTGAGAGCCGCGCCGGTCAGGGTTTGAATTCGAAACCGCCGCGACCGGGATATTCCTCCTTGACGAACTAACAGTCTGTTTATTATGGTAAATAAAATGCGGGAGGGCGCCGGCGGCTTGATTACACTAAAAGGCGGGAATACGGTCTCCGGATTAACCGGATTAACAAAGAGTTTTCGTATCAAAGGTGTTCATACCCGGTGAAAATTCGCGTAATCAGTGGACCCTGGGGTCATGTAGTTTTGTCATTTCGTCTACGCAGCCTGCCGGTAAGACTCCTCTCCCTCGTTTTTGGGGAAAGACTGTGTGAAACCTATTCATGAGGAAGGTATGCGGAGGAGGGAGGAGAATTTATGCAGACGTTTTTTAAACGCCCCTGGCTTATTGTCGCCGTCATTGGAATACTAACCGTTTTTTTCGCCCTTCAACTGCCCCGGGCGGAAATTGACAATAATAATCTCCGGTTCGTCCCGGCGAATAATGAAGCCCTGCTGGTATCCCAGCGAATTGATGACGCCTTTGGAAGTTCGCTTTTTATATTGATCGGCCTTGAGCGTAAATATGGAACGGTGTTTGACGCGGACTTTCTCCGCCGGCTCAGGGAATATGTAACGCGGGTTGAGGAATTGGAGATGGTCGAAAACGTCAATTCTCTGGTTACTACCGATTATATAACCGGCGACGGGGACGCCGTTATCGTAGAAAAACTCGTAGGGAACGATTTTTCCGGAACCGCCGGGGAAATCGCCGAGCTCAAGCGTCGGGTGCTGTCCTGGGATATGTATGAACGCACCTTAATATCCGATGACTTCAGCGCCACGCAGATTCTGATACCCCTGAATATCCGTTCCGAGGAAGCGGGCAGCCGGGAGGTGTCCGGCAGTTTTATACATATCCGAAACTTGGCCAGGGAAATGTTTGACGGAATGGCCGAGGTCTATGTAACCGGTCTGCCCGTGGTCAGCGCTACGATCAACGAAGCTGTCAACGCGGATCTTATCATTCTGGTACCCCTGGTAGTGATAGTGGTGCTGGGGATACTTTTTTTCTCGTTCCGCCGCTTTACCGCGGTGAGCCTTCCCCTCCTCACCGTAGCGGTCGCCGCTGTTTGGGCTATCGGCGCTATGCCCCTTTTCGGCGTAAAACTTTCCGTTATCTCTACGGTGCTTCCCGTGATCCTCATTGCGGTGGGGAGCGCCTACGGGATCCACGTCATTACCCATTACATCACAGACCGGGGGGATAAACCGCTGAGTACCGGGGAACACCGGGAACTAGTTTTTGAACTCCTGCGGAAAATCGGGAAACCCGTATTCCTTGCCGCTCTGACCACCTTTGCCGGTTTCTTTTCCAACTGTTTCACGTCCGTTCTGCCCATCAGGGAATTCGGTATTTTTTCGAGTTTTGGGGTGATGGCCGCCTTTGGGGTGGCGGTAACCCTGATTCCCGCCCTTCTTCTTATCCGGGGGCCCCGGCCCCTGAACCGGCGGAACCAGAGGATGCCGGGGCTGGGGAAGACGCCCCGGGTATCCCCGCGGGTATCCCCGGGAGAAGGCGGGCGGCCTGAGTTTGATTCGCTTAGTATCACGGTTGCTGACTCGTTTGTGCGGATTGTGCGGAAGAAGCGGTTTATCCTTTTCGCGACCCTGGCGGCGGCGGCAATTTCTCTTTACGGTCTTTCCAAGATCATCATTGATAACATTATGGTCGAATATTTTAAACCGGATACGGATATTTATAAATCTGATGTGTTTATCCGGGAGAAGTTCGGCGGGTCCAAAGTGGTGAGCGTGGTGTTTGAGTCCGATACGGCGGAAACCCTGCTGCACCCCGATTCCTTAAGCGCCCTGGAGGGGCTGAACGTCTTCCTTTCAGAGAAAGTTCCCGAAGCCGGTAAGGTTATGGGGTTTACGGGGCTTATAAAACGAATCAACCAAGTGTTCAATGTGGGTGAAAGCCCTGACGGGCTTAGGCCGGCGGGCGGAGAATACGCGGGAAACGGCGCGGACGCCGGCTTCGGCTTTGAAGCCGCCGATGCGGGAGGATTCGGGTTTGGCGGGGAAGACGCTGCGGACCTGGGGTTCGGGTTTGGGATGGATGAGGGCGTCACTGAGGAAGCGGCTTCTGTTATCGCGGGAACAGAAGAAAGCCCGGGGAGGGAAGAAGACCCCGGGACCAAGACGTATACGGCCCAGGAACTGGCCGCCCTTTTTGATCGGGCGGCGGGGAAAAACTTGGGTATGGACGCCAACAGTTTGGTAAAGGAGGTTAAACGTCTTGTCAACTACGAAGGAGCGGCCTATTACGAAATACCCACAGACCCCCTCCGGTATGGGAAGACTACTCCCGAAGAACTGCAACGGCTTGTGTCAAATTATCTGGTACTGCTTTCGGGGAACATCAGCGACTACGCCAACGATCCTCTGGAGCCTACGGCGGTTAAGACCACCGTCCAGCTCAGGACCGTTGGGCAGCACGACAGTAATTCCGCCTACCAGGAAATAAACAACTATGTCGCCGCCAATACGCCCGATGGAATCAGGGTAACGGTTGGGGGCGCGGCTATGGTAGAAGCCGCCCTTAATACGCTGGTGGTTCAATCCCAGCTTGTCTCCGTGATTGTTTCCCTTGTTCTGGTATTCATCATCATCGCTGTTTCCAACCGGTCTTTTGTTGTGGGGGCGGTCGGTATCGCGCCTCTTTCCATTTCGATTCTCATTAATTTCGCGGTAATGGGTTTTGCGGGGATCAAGTTGAACATCGGAACGGCTATGGTCGCCAGTGTTTCTGTCGGCATTGGAATTGACTATACGATTCACTTTCTGGAAGCCTACAAGCGGGAATACCGCGCCGCCGGGGGAGGAGAAGATTTCCTGCACAGGGTCTACGCGACTTCCGGGAAGGCTATCCTGATCAACGCCGCTTCCGTGGGCGCAGGTTTTGCGGTCCTCCTCTTTTCACGGTTTAATATGCTCGCCGACTTGGGGCTTCTTATTGCATTGACGATGGCAACCAGCGCTCTTGTGAGCCTGACGGTTATACCCGTACTGCTCAATATGATTCAGCCTCAATTTAGAGATTATCCGCGAATAGGAAAAAGCTGATTGGGTATGAAACCCTCTTCGCGGCGAATCAATTCCGCCGCGCCGGGTATTGGAAGCCGTCTTTTATTACCGTAAGCTCGCCGGGAACAAAGCGCGCCCGTCATCCAGCCCGGATGCCGCAACGGATCATGCGCAGCGTTGCGTCATTCCGGGGAGCGAAGCGGGCCGCCCGGCGGCGGGCAATCCAGACAGGGCAGTCGTGGCGCTGGATTGCTTCGCTGCGTTCGCATGACGGTATTAACCATGAGTTTTCTTCCCGTCGAACTCACATTAATTAGGGAGTCTGTAATTTTGCATAACTTATTGCTATATAAAGAATTATGTCGCAGGCAGCCTAAATTGCGGCGGAGTTGGGGTTCAGACCTCCCGGGACTTCCCTAACGCCTGCTTCCTGGTTTTTCTAACGCTCCGCCAGCGCCAGGACGCGCCTTGACCGAACTTAAATCCAGAGAAACCACGGTTATCCGCTTGTTCGTTATCTTTTCTTCCCGGAGCGCATGAAAAATCCGTTCCAAGACGCCGTTTTTTGCCCACCGGTTGATTCTGACGTAGATGGTATGCCAGGGGCCGAAGGTCTCGGGGAGTGCTCGTCATTTGCAGCCGTTTTCGCAGATGTAGATTATGGCGTCAAGGAAGTGGCTGTTATCGACTCTCACGTTTCTCCACTGTTTGGGAAAAAGGTCCATAATTTTTTTCGCTGTTCCTGTGTTAATTTCATGGCTTGAGTATAGCCTGTTTTCCTAGTGTGAACAGGCCCTGCTCGCATGAGGCGGGGACAGGCCCCTATTCACCGGCTCTTGCGGGGACAGCCCCTTCAGAATACGGGGCATCCTCCGCCATACACATCAATCTCGCCGGTAATGAAGGCGCGGCTTTCCGTTTCGCCGTCCGCCGTGATGAGTAGTTCGCCGTCCGCGCCTATCCCCGAAAGCACGCCTTCCACCGGCAGCCCCGCGCCGGGACCACCCGCGAAAAAGCGTATCCTTTCGCCGCGCCGGTAGAGCCGCGCCTCAAGGCGTTCTTTCCAGCACGAGTGCCCGGCGGTAATTTCCGCGTAAAGGCGCGCGAGAATCTTTTCCAGAAGCTGGAAGCGGTCTCCGGCGGTGTAGGTGGTTTTGCCACAGCCGCCTGAAACGGAATTACAGGCCAGTAAAAGGCTTGTCGCCTTGGCGCGGATGTCCGGGGGAAATTCAGTCTGGGCCAGATTTACGCCCACACCGGCGTAAACAACGCAGCCCGCCGCGTCCGGGACGCTTTCGGTAAGTATTCCGGCGGTTTTGGCGGCGGTGTCCGCGCCGGAGCGTGTTTCAATCAGCATAATATCGTTGGGCCACTTGACCCGCACCCGGCCCTTTAACGCGGGGGCGAAGTCCTCGACGGCCAGAGAGACGGCAAGGCCCGTTCTAAGGGTGAAGGCGGGGGGAACGGCATCAAGGCCGGGATAACGCAGCAGAATCGTAAAAAAAAGATTTTTCCCGCGCTCCGCAGTCCAGCCCCTGTTCAGGCCCCGGCCCCGGCCCGCCTCCTGAAAACCCGCCGCTATCACCGCGCCGTGTTTTTCTCCCCGCGCGGCAAGCAGGCGGGCCTCGTCCATCGTGCTGGAAACCGTTTCCCGGTAGTACACCGGAGCGTTAAAAGGATTTGTAATATCACAAACTTGTACAAGACTTTTGTTTTCCGGCATTTACTTTCCGTACAAAGGAATTATAAAGAAGATAAAGGCTTGCGGCGTTCATGCGCCCCTCTGTTCCCGCCCGTATTTTACTTGCGTTTTTTCCAGCGTATATATATCTGACGGCCTGTGCCGTTCTCCTGTGGGCGCTCTTCGGTTTCAAATTGGG
>JAIRSS010000022.1 GCA_031255315.1 Spirochaetaceae bacterium | reverse complement strand
GTTTCCCGGCGCGACCCGTTCACGCGGGACGTCAAGCGCCGTTAGCAAGGACGGCTCGGCGCTGGCCGTCATTGCGAGCCCCTTAGGGCGAAGCCAATCCAGCGCGGAGACATCGTGTCTGGATTGCTTCGGCGCTATGCGCCTCGCAATGACGAGGGGGGCCGCAAAAGAGGTATTATCCGCGCTTGGGGTTACATAAAACTATTTTTACGGCGGGAAGAGACCCCAAGGCGTTTTCCTTATGAAGAAAAACAAGTTTTGCATTGCAACTGGCTGGGGATGACGTTGGGAACTATCGTCCGGGCCGGAGCATACAGAACGGCAGACTCAACCCAGGCGTTGTCCCGGCAGTTCCCGTTCCGGCTCATGGTTTGGCGGACTGGGAGACGCCGTTCCCCGCCGTTTGACGCGTCGGTTTTTTCGCGATTCCGCGCCGGCGCTTCGACTTTGAACTCCCGGAGTAAACCCTTCGTTCTTTGCCGTTCATTCCCGTCTTTTCCTTTCCCTACGGTACCGTTATATCGCCCGCTTATCTGTGGCCCGCCAAATGGAGTACGGTTCAGTTCATTTTGTACCGGTTTTTCTATGGAAAACGGCTCGCTTTCATCTTTACTATTGGAGAAATGAACCCGACGCGTAATACGCCGCATTACCGGCCCCGGAGCGCCGCAGCTTGCGCGATATGTTTGATTATGATAGGTTAAGTTTTGTTTTTTGTTGTTCTGTTTAATCCGGATGGCGTGTATGAAGGAGTACCGGCAGCTGTGTGGTCCATGTATGATGGTTTAATTGAAAAAATCCCCTGGGAATACCGGGTGGACGAGACGGTCCGGGGAAGGTCCTGGACTATGGTCCGTTCCGGCGGGCGGGTCGGCCTTGCCATGAACGTCCCCATCGAAACCCGGCCCTGGACCCTGCCCGGCCCCTGGGAGGGCATGAGGCTCCGGGAACTGGCGGAGGCGGCCAAGTCCTGGAACTTTGCCGAGGCCGGCCTGGGAGTGGCGGCCATTAACGCCTTCTACAATTTCCCCGATCACCCGCCGGTTGCGAAAGCCCTTGAGCGGGAGGACGCCGACGCCTTTACCGTCTGGCGGGACCGGGCGGCGGGAAAGAAAGCCGCCGTGATAGGCCGTTTCCCGCATCTGGAAAAGACCCTGGGGGAGGTGTGCGAACAGCTGTTGATTCTGGAAAAACGGCCCGTACCGGGGGATTACCCCGATTCCGCCTGCGAATTCCTCCTTTCCCGCCAGGATTTGGTCTTTGCCACCGGGGTAACCGTTATCAACAAGACCCTTCCCCGGCTTTTAGATATTTCCCGGAAAACCGGCCTTATCCTGGTGGGTCCCAGTGTCCCCCTTGCGCCCCGGCTCTTTGACTTTGGCGTCCGGGACCTTCAGGGTTTTGTCGTTACCGATCCCGCGGCCTGCCGGTCCGCGGTAAGCGAAACGTCCTCCGGCTGCGGCGGACGCCCGTGTATCTTTGACGCGGGTCAGCGGGTAAGCCTTACCCGGGCGGGGCCGGTATGAATACGGCGGCCCCTCACAGAGCGGAACCCCCTGGACCAGCGGCGGGGGTTGGGAAAAAGGACCCGAGGGCGTCGGCGCTGGAATTTGACCGTATCGCCGATGAGATATTTGCCCCGATATATCCGGTGATAGCCCGCAGGCTTCTGGAACTGGCGGGGGTTTACTGGGGGCGCTGCATCGATCTGGGCTGCGGCGGCGGGCATCTGGGGCTTGCGGCGGCGGAATGGTTTGAAGGGGAGATCATCCTGCTGGATTCCAACCCCTACGCGCTGGAACTGGCGGAAAAACGAATATCCTGCCGGAACCGGATTCGGACCCTGCGCGCCGACGTCCACGGCCTGCCGTTCCCGAGGGAGAGCGCCGATCTCCTCCTGAGCCGGGGGGCCATGTGGTTCTGGGACGCGGAACAAAGCCTCCGGGAAATATGGCGGGTCCTGAAGCCGGAAGGCGCGGCGGTCATCGGCGGGGGCTACGGAACAGGGGAACTCAAAGCGGCGGTTTACCGGCGGATGTCGGACCGTAACGGCGAGGACTGGAGCGTGCGGCGGAAAAGAACCGTCGAGGGCCGTTCCCCCGAAGACTTCGCCCGCGTCCTGGAAGCGGCTGGATTATGCCGGTCCCGGGGAAGCCGTTTCGAGGTTGTCCATGAGGAAAGCGGAGACTGGCTCGTCCTGCGGAAGGGCGGCGGGGAGGCCGCCGCGTGAGGTTTGTTACGTTTGCCGGTCCCCCGTCTGCGGGGAAAACCTCGGCGGCGGTTAAGGCCGCCGAACGCCTCATGGGGGAAGGTCTTCAGGTGGGGGCCGTCAAATTCGACTGTATTTCCACCCAGGATGATGAACGATACCGGAAGCGGGGCGTCCCCGTGCTGACCGGCATTTCCGGCAATATCTGCCCGGACCATTACTTCATCACCAACATCGGCGCCTGTGTGGATTGGGGGCTTTCCCGGGGGCTGGACTTTCTGTTCAGTGAAAGCGCGGGACTCTGCAACCGGTGTTCCCCGCATATCAAAGGGGTCTATTCGGTCTGCGTCATTGACTGCCTTTCCGGGGTTCATACGCCGAAAAAAATCGGGCCCATGCTGCTCTACGCGGATCTGGTGGTTATTACCAAAGGGGACATCGTTTCTCAAGCCGAGCGGGAGGTCTTCGCGTTCAGGACCCGGGAAGCCAATAAACGGGCGGACATCCTTTTTGTGAACGGCCTTACCGGGGAAGGGTCCTTTGAGCTTGCCCGGCGGTTCCGCGCGGCCCCGGAGGTCCGGTCTCTGGATCACGCCCAGGTCCGGTTCCCCCTGCCGGCGGCGCTGTGCTCCTATTGCCTGGGGGAAACCCGGATCGGCGGGGATTACACGACCGCCAGCGTTACCGTCCGGCGCATTGCTGTTCCGGAAGGGGAAGCCTCATGCGCCGGCTGACTATCCAGGGAGGCCGCGGCAAGGAAGGAGACCCTGAGCATCTGGAGATTACCCTCTGCCGGGGGGACACCCTCTGCATCGTGGGGCCGACGGGAGCCGGGAAAAGCCGCTTCCTTGAGGATATAAGTTCTCTGGCCCAGGGAGACAGCCCCACCGGGCGGCGCATCCTCATTGACGGCGCGGTTCCGGACGATAAAACGCGGCATTCCCTCGAAGGGAGGATCATCGCCCAGCTTTCCCAAAACATGAATTTCATCATGGATCTTTCGGTGCGGGAATTCATCCTTATGCACGGCGAAAGCCGGAAACAGCGCCGGGGGGTCCGGGACGATCTGGCGGACCGGATAGTGGCCGCCGCCAACAGCCTTACCGGGGAAGCGCTCTCGGCGGACCAGGGGGTAACCGAGCTTTCCGGCGGCCAATCCCGGGCCCTCATGATAGCCGATACGGCCCTGCTCAGTCCCTCGCCTGTGGTGCTCATTGACGAGCTGGAGAACGCCGGGGTGGACCGGCGGCGGGCGCTGGATCTTCTGGCGGGAGAGGACAAGATAGTCCTGGTATCCACCCATGATCCGGTCCTGGCCCTGCTGGGGGAACGGCGGCTTTGTATACGGGGCGGGGCGGTACGGCGCGTCATTGAAACTTCGCCGGCGGAACAGAGGAACCTGGCCTTCCTGTCGGCGGTCAACGAGCGGTTTCTGGCCCTCCGCGATATGCTGAGGGAGGGCGCCGTCCTTGATTTCGATATTAAGAAGTATTTTGACGGGGCTTTTAGTGATTTTGGTGATGGTATTGATTGAGATGTAATGGAAATGTGCTTGGAACATGGTGGAAATGTGATTGAAGGAAAAAACGGGAGCTTGGTATGAAAAAACGCGCCGTTATTGAGACGGTTCCCGATTCCCGGCGGGAAAAACTGGATTTCCTGGGACAAGTGTATTGCCCCCTCAAAGACCGGTTTTCCCGGGCCTGGCGGGAATACGAGGACCGGTACAACCGGAACCACGCCGCCGGGCTGCGGGGGGTAACGCCGATGGGGAGCTGCGGGGTTGATAGGTACTATAATATCAGCGCGGTGGAAACCCGTGAAAAATTTCCGTCGGTAGTAACCGATGTGGGCTACGGTGAATTTTTTACCGGCGGTTTCCTCGAAAACCCGGACAAACTTTCCTGGTTCGCCCCGGTTCTTCCCGAAAAACCGGCGCATCCGCTGTTTGGGAACCTGGAACTCCGGGACCCCAGGGGGATCTTCACCATTTTCGGGGCCATGCCCTACGTCCTCCTGGTCAACCACCGGCGTCTCAAGGGCCGGCCCGTTCCCCGGCGTATCGCGGACCTCACCAGGCCGGAGTATACGGAGAGCCTGGGCGTGGGCTTTGCCCCGGACGACGTCTCCGAACTGCTGCTCCTTGAAATTTGGAAGGAACAGGGGGAAGAGGGAATCCGGGCGCTGGCCCGCAACACCGGCTTCGCCGGCAGGGCGCCGGAAATGGCCGCCGACATAACGGCGAACCGGGAAGGCTGCTGTGTCTTTCTTATATCATGGTTCTTCGCCCACGCCGTCCCCAAGCGGGATTACCTGGAAATCCTCTGGCCTGATGACGGCGCTCTTTTCGATCCCCTCTACGCCGTCTTCAAAAAAGAAGAGACCGACGCCCGGAAGGCCTGCGCGGATTTCCTCTTTGGCGCGGAGTTGGGCGGGGTTATGGCTGAAGGCTGGTTCGCCCACATAAACCCTGATGTGAAACACCCCATACCGGAGAACGCCGGCTTCCGCTGGGCCGGCTGGGAGTATGTCTACGAACAGAAGATTACCCGCCGCGTCGCGGGCATCGAAGCGGTCTACTACGATGAACGCCGCGGGATCCACCGGACCGCTGTCCCGCGGCCCGCGGCCCGGCGGACGGAACAATTCGCGTGATCGCGGTTTTTCAACAGGACGGGAAATCCGGACTGAAGAGGCGTACATCCGCCGCTATCCCGTTGCATAAGTTTTTTTCTTTCAGTACAATGACGACTATCAATTTTGATACGGAGTTTTTATGGGTGTACTCAGTATTCTGCTGTTGGTTTTTTTTGTGATCATTGCTGTATTGCTGATTCTGCTGGTACTGATTCAAAATGAGGAAGGCGATAGTCTGGGTGGAATTTTCGCCGGCGGCAGCGGATCTGCGTTTGGATCCCGTTCTGGAAACGTATTAACCAGGACCACATCCTTGCTTGGGGCTTTGTTCCTTATCATTAGTTTGGGGCTTGCGTTAGTTAACCGGACCCCCGGGGACGGCGGGGTGGAAGCCGCCGGAAGGCAGTCTTCTTCCGGGGCGTCCCGCGACTGGTGGCTGGAAGACGCCGCTTCCGAAGTTCCCGCGTCTGAGCCCGCGGCGCCTGACGCCGCTTCCGAAGTTCTCGCGCCTGAGCCCGCGGCGCCTGACGCCGTTTCCGAAGTTCCCGCGCCTGAGCCCGCGGCGCCCGGCACCGGTCTTGGGGCCGCGGCTCCCGCGCCCGCGGCGCGCGGCGCGGATAACCCGGCGGGGGAGGGGGCGCCGCCGGCTGCGGCTTCTGAGGAGGCTGTCGTTCCCGAGGCCGGGGCCGCAACGTCTGAAGCCGCGGTGGATGAGGTTGCGGCGGATGAAGCCCCCGCGCCGGAAATGGAAGTTCCCGTATCTGAATAACCGGATCGGGTAGTGAGTACCTGCGGAGGATGTTCCCGATGTTCCTGAATGAAATTTACAGACCTGAATTTATCAAAATCGGCTTGGAAGCGGAAGATAAAGAAGAAGCTTTTGAGGAGTTGGCGGATTTCTTTTGTCATGCGGCGAAGATAAACGTGCGGGAAGAGATTCTTTCGGCTATACGGGAACGTGAATCCAAGATGTCTACGGGTATACGGCAAGGAATCGCCCTTCCCCATGGGAAAACCTCGGCGGTCGATCAGCTTTACGGCGTTTTGGGGGTTTCCAAAACCGGGGTGGATTACGACGCTCTGGACGGGCGGCCGGTATATCTTCTGTTTCTGATTCTTACGCCGGAGAAGGATTCGGAAAAACATCTACAAGCGCTTAAACGTCTGGCGGAGATTTTGGATAATCCCCAGTTTTATACGGATCTGGTGGTCCAGAATACCGCTCAGGACGCCCATGGGATTATAAAGAAATACGAGGATATTTTAATCTCGTGATTGGAACAGGCAAACAGGCTTTTCATGAATGAACAGGATATTCTGCGGCATTTACTTGAAATAGAGGCTCAATCATTGTCGCTGGTAACAGACGCTCAAGCGGAAGCGGACCGGCGCGTCATGGAAGCGGAAAACCGGAACCGTTCCCTGTATGAGGCTCGGTACGCCGCGGAGACCGCCGCGTTGGATGAACGCTGCGGGAAAGAATTAGCCGCGATAAAAGAAGATTATCAGCAGCGGCTTGAGAATTACCGTCAAAGTCTTGCTGAGTCTATGCCGGTTGACAAGGATGCCTTCTGCAGCCTTGTCAACGCCTGCCTTGCGGGGGACTGTTGATGTCCCGGCAGGGGGAACGGGCGTATGTATACGCTAAGGCGTGCGGCGTCATCGGGAAGTCCTTTGTAGGCTCCCATATCGCCGGTCTTGAGGCGGCGAAGCGCCTTACGGATCTTGACCGCCTGGTGTTCCCCCAATCCTTTCGGGAGCTTCCCGAAAAGGAACTTCTTGCGGACCTGGAACGGCGTATTGTAAACAATTCGGTTCACCAAATTCTTGCCATTGTGAATTCTTTTGCCCATCCTCCGGAATTTCTGGTCAGGCTTTTGAGGAGCTATGAGTATGGGGATATTAAGGCCGCTCTGTCGGCTGTTGCCGGGAGGGAAGCCGGGAAGCCGTCTTTTACGAACCTGGGCCGTTTTGGGGTGGTAAATTTTGACGCCTACCCGGACATTGCGGCTATGATCAGGGGTACGGAATTTGAATCCCTTGTTTCCCAGTCGATCAAAGACGGCGAGCCGGGGATGATCCTCCAGACGAAGCTGGACAAATACTACTATACCGCTCTTTGGGAATCTCTGTACCGGCTTAAACGGCAGGACCGGGAGGGGATAGAGCTTATTCTTGGGGAGGAAATATCTTTGCGGAACGCGGTCTGGGCCTTACGGCTTAGAACCTATTACCATCTGCCGGGGGATGAAGTTCGGGAGAAACTTATTGACCTGGAATTCCCCTCCCCAAAACACGGCGGGAGGAACAACCATTCTGCGAATGGGCATTCTACGAACAGCCATTCTATGACTGGGCGTTCTTTGACGGCGGACGCCGAGGCGTCGCTGAAACTTCCGCTGGATACATACGCGCCCTGGGCTTCCTGGAAGCGGGCGGCTTTTCTGAATCCTCCGGCGGGCGATACGTGGAGGGCGGACCCGTTGCACTTTCAAAACGCGGCTTCCCGGCATCTCTATCATTTGGCCCAGCGGTATTTTCACCGGCGGCCCTTTTCTCTGGACACCGCCGCCTGCCTCATTAAACTCAAACAGTTTGAGGAGGACCTGTTGACCAGCCTCGCCGAGGGGCTTGGAATAGGTATGACAAGCCGTGATGTGTTTGCTATGTTGGAGGTCGAACCATGATACGTCCCCGGAAGATGAAAAGAATAGAGTTTACCATTCTGGACCGGGACGCGGACCAGGTTATAGAATTCCTGGGCCGCCGGGCTTTGATTCATCTTTTGGAGAACGAGGATGGTAAGGCGGAAACCCCGGTCCGGGATACGGCGGATTATGAGCGTATTCGGGACCGGTTGGGGGCCGTCAGGTCTGCGGCGGCTTACCTGGGCAGCGAGATCCCTGAGGAACCGGAGGAAACATCAATGCTCCCTGGAGAAACGGACGATCTTTTGGTGGAAAAGATAGGCGCCGGTATTGCGTCGTTGCGCAAAAAAGAAAGCGAGGGGAATCAGGAAAAACGGAAGCTGGAAGAGGCCCTGCATGAAGCCAGAGCCTTTGGGAATCTTAACGCTCCTTTTTCGGACCTGGACCAGCTTTCGTATCTGACCCTGCGGGTAGGGCGGCTTGATCCCGGCCGCCAGGAAACGCTCCGGGAAAACCTTGCGGACCGGGCGGTAATCATTCCCCTGGGGCTGGACGCAGGCGGCGGTCCGGACGGCCACATCCTGGCGGCGGCTTCCCGGAAGGGACGTTTTGCGCTGGATTCTGAACTTAAACGCCTCTCTTTTGTTCCCCTTACCATTCCGGAGGGTTATACCGGGATTCCGGCGGAATTCCTCTCTGGGCTAGAGGAGCGGCTTGCCGGCACGGGCGCAATGCTTAGGGAGACGGCCCAGGAAAAGGACGCTCTGCGGGACGAATACGCCCCGGCCTTGCGGCGTTTGGCGGGTTCCTACCGTATGGCCTTGGAAGTAGAGCGCTTGAAAGGGAGGCTCGCCGCGACTAAAAGCGTGTATGTCCTTTCGGGCTGGATTCCCGCGGATACCGTAACGGTTCTGGCGGAAGAACTGAAACAGCTTACCCGGGGGAGGGTAGCGGTCAGGGTTTTTAACCCCGAAGAAATTCCGGAAATCCGGGAAGGGCGAAAAAAAGTACCCGTCTTCCTGGAACATGGGACGTTTGTCAAAGGTTTTGAGAAGGTTGTGCTTTCCTACGGCGCTCCCCTCTACGGCGCTATTGATCCCACCCCTTTTGTGGCGTTTTCGTTTACCCTGCTCTTCGGGATCATGTTCGGGGACTTGGGCCAGGGCTTCGTTCTGGTCCTCCTGGGGCTGCTGACCGCGAAACAGGGCGCTAAAGCCTTGGCGGGATTCAGACACTTTTCGGTGCCGTTGATCGCCGTGGGGAGTTCTTCTATGATTATGGGCCTCCTCAACGGCGCGGTATTCACCAACGAGGAACTCCTTATTGGACCAACCCAGGCCGTAACGGGGTTTTTCATGCGTATCATGGGCATAGCCGGGGAGCCGCCGACGCGAATTCTTCACCTCATGCCCGAGAAGGGAAGCGTTGAGAAACTCTTCTACTTTTTTGGGTTTACCGTTGCGGTGGGGGTGGTTCTTAATTCCATCGGCCTCATGGTGAATATCATTAATCAGTGTTCAATGAAAAAATACGAGAAGGCGTTTTTTTCCAAAACCGGGGCGGCGGGGCTTTTTCTGTTTTGGTACGCCGTTTTCATCGCGGCGCGCAGCATCCTGGGCGGCCGTTTTGCGTGGTTTGACGCTATAGGTATTTCTGTTCCGGTATTCTGCATTTTTTTCGGCCCCATGCTGTGGCGTATTTTTACCCGGACGCGGCCGGTCTTCGCGGAAGGCCTCATGGTGTTCATCATGGAAGGATTTGTGGAGGTGCTGGAAACCGCCTCGACATACATCTCCAATACCGTGAGCTTCCTCCGGGTAGGAGCCTTCGCCCTTTCCCACGCGGTACTCTCGTTCATCGTGTTCACCCTTTCGGAGATGGTCCGGGGCGCGCCGGTAGGGCCGGTGTTCGCCCTCATCGTCATGATTTTCGGGAACGCCGTCATCATTGTTCTTGAGGGAATGATCGTCGCTATTCAAGTAGTACGTCTTCAATATTACGAATTTTTCAGCAAATTTTTTACCGAAACCGGGGTGCAATTCTCTCCTTTCCGGTTTCGTAAAGGAGTAGGTTCATGAAACGTATTGTATTGGTTGTTTTTCTTTTCCTGTGTCTGGCGCCGGGAGTTCTGTTGTTTGCCCAGGAAACTGCCGGGGAAGGACAGCCGGCAGCGGGAGAAACCGCGGTTTGGAAGTATTTTGCCGCGGCCCTCGCGGTGGGCATTTCCTGTATTGCCGGCGGTATTGCGGTAGGCCAAATCGGGGCCGCCGCTATGGGAGCCATGAGTGAAAACCCTGAACTTTCGGGAAAAGCCCTGCCGTATGCGGGCCTTGCGGAAGGAATCTGTCTGTGGGGGTTCCTGGTGGCCCTGCTCATCCTGATATTTTAGGCCGGTGGACTATTTTTTTATCGGCGATCCCGAATTGGTTACCGGTTTTCATTTTGTTGGAATAAACGGGCGGGCGGTTCTGGGACCGGAGGACGCCTGGGCGGCGTTCCGTAAGATTACTGAAGGCTGGGATGATGCCGCCGGGATGGCGCTGCCTCATACGGAGTCCTGCCGGGTCCTCATCCTGACCGAGGAAGTCGCGGACTGGCTGGGGGATACGCTTATTCAGTGGCAGCTTTCCGGGCGCTATCCCCTGGTGGTGGAGATTCCCGGTCCTCTGGGGCGGCTTGAAGGCCGGAAGACCCTGGTGGAATCTATCAGAGAAGCCATTGGCATCCATGTGTAAAGGTTTTTCATGGAAGAATTGCAGTCAACCGAGGTCCTTGACCGGGAGATTCTGGAGGACGCCCGGCGTAAAGCCCAGCGTATCCTCAAAGCGGCCGATGAAACCGCCGCCTCCGGGACTAAAAAATGGGAACGGAAAACCGAACGGGATATAAAAAAAGCGCGGGCCCGGTATACCCTTCGGCTCGAAACAAGCCGGAACGAGATCATGGCCCGGCTTCCTCTGGACAAACGGCGGATCCGCCTCTCAAAGATAGAGGCCCTTCTGAAAGACGCCGTTTCTTCGTATCTTGCCGGTCTTCCCCGGCCAAAGCTCCTTGCCGTCCTGGACAAAGAACTCAAAAAGCGGGCTGGTGAGTTGGATTCTCCGGTATGGGAGGGGAAGGCGTCCGCCCGGGGGCTCAGTATGGAAGAAGCCGGACTGCTCCTTAAACAGGCGTTTCCCCAGGGCAAATGGACTCTAGACGCGGGAGAAAACAGGGGCAGCGCGCCGGGGGCCTTCCCCGGGCTGACGGTGGATACGCGGACGGCGCGGATAACCGTTTCCGCAGACGCCGTGATGGAAACCCTGTTACGGGATAAACGGGCGGAGCTTGCCGCCGCCCTTTTGGGCGAGGGGGCGCGCGATGCTTGAAGGCCGGGTACGGCGCATTTCCGGGCCCATCATCCATGTTTCCGGCCTGGGGCAGGCGGGGCTTTTTGATGTGGTCGAAGTGGGGGCGAAACGCATCCTTGGGGAGATCATCCGCCTGGAACGGGACGAGGCGGTGATCCAGGTTTATGAGGACGATACGGGCCTTATGATAGGCGACGCCGCCTTTTCTACCGGACGCCCTCTTTCCGCCCGTCTGGGGCCGGGGCTTATCGGTACCATCTACGACGGGATACAGCGGCCCCTGGAAGTCTTGTTCACGGCAAGCGGGGCCTTTATGGAAAGCGGTTCCCGGGGGGACCCCCTGGATCCCGCCGCGTCCTGGCCCTTCGTTCCCAGCCGGGAACTGACGGAACGGCTTGAAACGGGGGAGGAGGTGCGGGCCCTCCCCGGTCTGGTTTTGGGGGCCGTGCGGGAGACTGAAAGCATTACCTGTACCATCATGGTTCCCCCCGATGTTACGGGGAGCCGTATCACGGAAATCGCGCCGGAAGGGAACTATACCTGCGACGCCGTAGTTGCCAAAACCGATGCGGGGGAGGATATTCCCCTGGCCCAGTGGTGGCCTGTCCGCATAGCCCGGCCCGTGATGGAACGCCTCTCCCCGGAACAGCCGCTGCTTACGGGGCAGCGGGTCATTGATATGTTCTTCCCCCTGTCAAAGGGAGGCACCGCCGCCATACCCGGCGGTTTCGGTACGGGCAAGACCATGACCCAACATGCGGTGGCCAAGTGGTGCGACGCGGACGTGATCATTTACATCGGCTGCGGGGAGCGGGGGAATGAGATGACCGACGTGCTTACTGAATTTCCCCGCCTTACCGATCCCCGGAGCGGACGATCCCTGATGGAACGGACCATCCTCATCGCCAACACCTCCAATATGCCCGTGGCCGCCCGGGAGGTTTCGATTTACACCGGCGTAACCCTGGCGGAGTTTTACCGGGACATGGGCTTCCACGTAGCAATCATGGCGGATTCCACAAGCCGCTGGGCCGAAGCCCTGCGGGAGCTTTCCGGACGTATGGAGGAGATGCCCGCCGAAGAGGGCTTCCCCGCCTACCTCCCCACGAGGCTCGCCGAGTTCTACGAGCGGGCCGGCGTGGTACGGACCCTTTCCGGCGCGGAAGGATCGGTTTCCATTATCGGGGCGGTGTCTCCCCCAGGAGGCGATTTCTCGGAGCCGGTAACCCAGCATACAAAGCGTTTCATCCGGTGTTTCTGGGCCCTGGACCGGGACCTGGCCAACGCCCGGCATTACCCGGCCATCTCCTGGATCGACAGCTACTCCGAATACGCTGAGGAAGTGCAGTCCTGGTGGGAAAAGGTGAATCCCCAGTGGGCCGTGGTGCGGCAGCAGGCCCTGGACCTCCTGAAAAAAGAACAGCGTCTTGGGGAAATCGTCAGGCTCATCGGTCCAGACGCCTTGCCGGACGACCAGCGGCTGGTGCTCCTTACGGCGGAGATCATCAAGGACGGATTCTTGCAGCAGAATTCCTTTGACGAAATAGATATGTACTGCGTCCCGGCCAAACAGGTGCGGCTCCTGGAACTCATCATGATTTTTTATGAGCGTTCCCAGGTCTGCATCAATCTCGGTGCGCCGCTTATCAAGATTGTTACCCTTACGGGGGGCGAAACCGGCGAGGCCGTCCGGGAGAAACTTTCCCGACTCAAGAGCGAAACGCCGAATCAGGACGCCGCCGCGCTTACGGACTTCGAGCGGGAGATGCGGCAGGCTCTAGATGAACTGGAGCGGAGTTATCATGCGAAAGAAGGCCTAAGATGAGGGTGATGGATACGATTTTTTCGTTTTACGGTCCGGGGGGTTCCTATGCGGGGCGTTGAATACCGGGGGCTTGCCCGTATCGAGGGGCCGGTGGTCATCACTGAACGGAGCCGCAACGTGGGCTTTAACGAGGTGGTGGCCGTGTACGACCGGAGGGACGGCCGCCGGCTTGGCCGGGTGGTGGATATGTGCGAAGACTGGACCGCCATCCAGATATTCGGGAGCAATACCGGCCTTTCCGCCGAAGACAGCCGGGTGGAGTTTTTAGGCAAACCCATGGAACTCCGGGTAGGCCCCGGCCTTTTGGGGCGCGTCTTCAACGGTCTGGGGGAACCGATAGACGGGTATGGGGATATCATCTCTTCAACCTGCCTGGATGTAAACGGCCTCCCCATCAACCCCTACGCCCGGATGTATCCTCGGGACTTTATCCAGACAGGCGTTTCCGCCATAGACGGGATGAATACCCTTATCCGGGGGCAGAAACTCCCTATCTTTTCCGGGAACGGACTGCCCCATAACCGGCTGGCCGCCCAAATCGTGCGTCAGGCCAAGATCCGTTCCGCCGAAGAGCCATTCGTCATCGTGTTCTGCGCTATGGGGGTCAAGTATGATGTGGCCCGGTTCTTTCTGGACGATTTTGAGCGTTCCGGCGTTCTGGCAAATGTGGCGGTTTTTTTATCCCTGGCGGATGCGCCTTCCCTTGAACGCCTGGTTGCGCCCAAGTGCGCCCTTACCGCGGCGGAGTACCTGGCCTACGAGCGGAACATGCACGTCCTTGTCGTCATGACCGACATGACCAACTATTGCGAGGCCCTGCGGGAGGTTTCTTCTATCCGGGGCGAAGTCCCCAGCCGGAAGGGGTATCCGGGCTACCTCTATTCGGACCTGGCCTCCCTCTATGAACGGGCGGGGAAAATCAGCGGTTCCACCGGGTCTATTACGCAGATTCCCATTCTCACCATGCCGAATGACGACATCAGCCACCCCATTCCGGACCTTTCGGGGTATATCACCGAGGGGCAGATAGTCCTGGACCGGGAACTTACCCAGCGGGGGGTCTATCCGCCGGTTGCGGGCCTTCCGAGTCTTTCCCGGCTCATGAAGGACGGCATCGGGCCCGGTATGACCCGGGAGGACCACAAGGACGTGTCGAGCCAGCTTTTTGCCGCCTACTCGAAGGTGAAGCAGATACGGAATCTGGCTTCCATCATTGGGGAAGAGGAGCTTTCCGATGGGGATAAACGGTACTTAACATTCGGGAATGTTTTTGAACAGAAGTTCCTTACCCAGGGGGAAATGGAAAACCGGAGCATAGAGCATACCCTGGACCTGGGCTGGTCCGTCCTTGCCGTCCTGCCCCGGGAAGACCTGCTGCGGATCAAGCAAGAGTACATAGACCGGTATATGGCGAACGCTGTAGCGTCGGGGGCTGGCGCGGCGGCGCGGGACCCGCAATAAGGGGATTTCCGCGCCGGGGCATCCCGTCAAATACCGGCGGATGGCACAGGGGGCGCTTTCCATGAAGGATGCTGTTCTCAAATCATTTGGATCAAACACCGTCTCTCAAAGAACCAGATGTTTAGGGTAAGGGCGGCGGTGAACGTGTGCGTCTGTTCTGTTTTTAAATACCTATCTTTTTTCTAACGTTGTAGACCGCCGGCGGTTTTTTCGGACGAAAGTCCGCGGCTTTTAGCCGTGCAAAACCGCGAATTTCACGATTACTTTCCCAAAAACTGAAGTTTTGGGAAAGCCTCGCTGTTTTGGATTATTTTTCCCTTGCCTTATTATTTGAAAGGATATAAAATAATCTATAGAGCCTGTCCCAAAAATAATTGCGGGTACGCTAACGCGCATGATTTTGGGACAGGCTTTTGCAGTTTCTCTGACGGCTTTAACCGTGCGAAACTGCGGACGTCACGGTTGCTTTTCCAAACCTGAAGTTTTGGAAAAGTTTCTATTTTGTTACGAGATAATTTTTTATCTATTTTGACGGGGGTGTTCATGGCAACATTAGACACAGCAAGGGGTACCGGTGCGGGAAACATTGATTTCCCCCCGGAACTGGTCGCTTTTATTGATGAATGGAAGGTAAAACCCGGTAGTCTCATCATGATTCTGCATAAGACGCAGGAGACGTTTGGATATATTTCCCGGCCTGCGGCGGAAAAGCTGGCCCGGATGACCGGTATTGCGTTGGCGCGGATCTACGGGGTTATTACATTTTATCATTTTTTTAAAACCGTCAAACCGGGAAAATTCAAGATTTCAGTTTGCCTCGGAACCGCCTGTTACCTCAAGGGTGGACAGGACCTTATCGAGGAAGCCCGAAACATACTGGGGCTTTCCGGAGGAGAAGTTACCGAAGACGGTCTTTTTTCTATTGATCCGGTTCGCTGTGTAGGCTGTTGCGGACTTTCCCCGGTCATCACCGTGGGGACCGCCACCTACGGCAAGGTTACTAAAGATCAACTGCCGGAGATTATCGCCAAATATAAAAACACCTGACGGCCGCTGTATTCGGAGGTAGTGTGCATTTTACCCTTTGCGATTTAGTAACCGATATAACTCAAAACGCGGCGGAGTCCGGGGCGTCCCTGGTGGAACTTGATGTTCGGGAGACGGCGGGGGAGTTCAGGTTTACTGTCAGGGATAACGGCAAAGGTATGGATCAGGACGAGATAGAATGGGCCAAAGACCCCTTCATAACCGACGGGATTAAGCATCCACACCGTAAGGTTGGACTGGGTATCCCCTTTCTGATTCAAACCGCCCTGCAATCAGGGGGCGGCTGGGATTTACAATCTCAAAAGCACCGGGGGACCACGGTTAGCGCGTGGTTCGATATGGCCAATGTGGACACCCCGCCGGTAGGGGAACTGCCTGGGATGGTTAGAACAGTCCTGCTTTTGGCCGGACCCGCGGAGATCCAGGTATTCCGTTCCCTGAAAAACGGGGTTCGGAATGTCCAGTATGAAGTCTGTAAGTCCGAGTTAATCAAGGCTCTGGGGGACCTGGAAGACGTTGCTTCCCTGGTTTTACTAGACCAATATCTTCATTCAATAGAAGAAGATGATCCGGAAGAAGACGAATCCCAAAAAGATGGCGAAGAAGAAACATGAATAACTTTGAGAGGAGAGGAACATGGCAAAGATGAGCCTGGAGGAGTTGAGGAAACTCAGGGACTCCAAAAAAAATGACCTTCGCAAGCGCGACGCCGAAGGGAAGGAAATTCAGGTTATCGTGGGTATGGGAACCTGCGGTATCGCCGCGGGGGCAAAGGCAACGCTGGACGCCTTTATCAACGCCCTGGACGCGGAAAAACTAGTGGACAGCGTGTTGATCCGGCAGACCGGATGCATGGGGCTTTGCCATTCGGAGCCCACGGTAGAGGTGGCTGTTCCCGGTATGCCCCGGGTCATCTACGGACAGGTTGACGCCGCCGTTGCCCGGGAAATTATCACCCGGCATATTGTGGGCCGGGAGTTGCTGGACAATCACATCTTAGATCGGCCTTCCGCCGATATTGTCGGGTAACAGGAGTTAGGTCATGGCATATAACCACTACATACTTACCTGCGGCGGTACCGCCTGTGAATCCAATAAAGGGGAAGAGATTTACGCCCGGCTCAACGCGGAAGCTGAAAAACTGGGGGTAAAGGATCAGGTTCAGATTGTTAAGACCGGCTGTTTCGGGTTCTGTGAGCGGGGCCCCATCGTAAAAGTGCTCCCGGAAGAGTCTTTTTATGTGGACGTTAAGCCCGAAGACGCTGTGGAAATCATCGCCGAGCAGATCCTTAAAGGCCGTGAGGTTCCCCGGCTTCTTTACAAACAGGACGACGCAAAAAAGAAAACGTCCGCCGTAGAAGACATAGAGTTCTATCAGAAACAGTTCCGGGTGGTGCTGCGGAACTGCGGCGTCATCAATCCGGAAAGTATAGACGAATACATAGCGCGGGAAGGGTATCAGGGGCTGGAAAAAGTTCTTTTTGAATGGACCCCTGAACATCTGATCGAAGAAATGAAGGCCTCCGGCCTCCGGGGGCGGGGCGGCGCGGGTTTCCCCACCTGGCTTAAATGGGATCTGGCCCGCAAGGCTCACGGGGACATCAAATACGTGATCTGCAACGCCGACGAGGGAGACCCCGGCGCTTACATGGACCGGTCTACCATAGAAGGGGACCCCCACTCGATCATAGAGGGGATGATCACCGCCGGCAAAGCCATAGGCGCCCACGAGGGGTATGTATACATCCGGGCGGAATATCCCCTGGCCATAGATCGATTGCGTATCGCCCTGGATCAGGCTCGGGGCTACGGGCTTTTAGGCAAGGATATTCTGGGTTCAGGTTTCGACTTCGATATTGAGATACGCCTGGGCGCCGGGGCCTTTGTCTGCGGCGAAGAGACGGCTCTTATTAAGTCGGTGGAAGGCAACCGGGGTATGCCGGTTCCCAAGCCTCCTTTCCCGGCGAACAAGGGGCTGTGGCAGCGGCCTACGATCATCAACAACGTGGAAACCCTGGCGAATGTCCCGGTTATCACCGCCAAGGGCGGCGCGTGGCTCGCCCGTATCGGCACCGAAAAGTCCAAGGGGACCAAAGTGTTCGCCCTTACCGGCAAGGTGAAGAACTCCGGCCTAGTGGAAGTCCCGATGGGAACTACCTTGCGGGAGATTATCTTCGAGATAGGCGGCGGCATTAAGGACAAGAAAAAATTCAAGGGCGTTCAGACCGGCGGGCCTTCCGGCGGCATTCTGACCGAAAAAGTCCTGGATACCCCCATTGATTACGAAAGCCTTACCGCCATGGGAAGCATGATGGGTTCCGGCGGCATGATCGTCATGGATGAGGACGACTGCGTGGTAGACGTGGCCCGGTTCTATATGGACTTCTGCGTGGATGAATCCTGCGGCAAATGTTCGCCCTGCCGTATCGGAACCACCCAGATCCTCAATATCCTGGAAAAGATCGCCCGGGGCAACGGGGAAGAAGCCGATCTGGAAAAGCTCAACGACATAGGCAAGGCCATGACCAAGGCCAGCCTCTGTATGCTTGGAGGGTCGGCGGCGAATCCCACCCTTTCCACGTTAAAAAACTTCCGGGAGGAATACCTGGAACATATCAGAGACCGGAAATGCCGGGCCGGCAAGTGCAAGCACCTGCTCAGGTTCGAGATTTTGGCGGATAAGTGTATAGGCTGCGGGCTCTGCGCCCGGCGCTGCCCGGCGAACTGTATCTCCGGGGAAAAGCGGCAGCCTCATGTCATTGACCAGTCCAAGTGCATCAAATGCGGCGAGTGCTTTAAGAACTGTAAGTTCAGCGCTGTCGGCAAGAATTAATCCGGGCCTATTTCCAAGAGAGGAGAAATCATGGTTAACCTGAAAATAAACGGCATAGCCCTTGAAGTGGAGGAAGGGACTTCGATCCTGACGGCGGCCAAAAAAGCCAATATTAAGATTCCCACCCTTTGTTATAACCCGGACCTGCCTCCGTGGGCTTCCTGCGGACTCTGCATAGTCCGGATGGAAGGTTCCCCCAAGATGGTCAGAGCCTGCACCACCCCGGTTGCGGAGGGTATGAGCGTCATCACCCACGACGCGGAGATCATCTCGGTGCGCCGTACCGTGTTGGATCTTATCCTTTCCAACCACCCCAACGACTGTCTTCAGTGCCCCCGGAACGGCAACTGCGAGCTTCAGGCCCTGGCGGCTGAATTCGGCATCCGGCAGAGCCCCTATAAGAAGGTTCTCAGCGCCCTGCCTATAGACGACACCAATCCGGCCATCGTGCTGAATCCCGAAAAGTGTATACGCTGCGGACGCTGCGTTAAGGTCTGTCAGGAGATGCAGAATGTGTGGGCCCTGGAATTTCTGGGCCGGGGCATCAAGGGCCGCATCGCTTCCGCCGCGGACGCGCCCCTGGGTGAAAGCCCCTGCATCAAGTGCGGCCAGTGCGCCGCCCATTGCCCGGTGGGCGCTATCTACGAGCGGGACGATACCACCCGCGTCTGGTCCGCCCTGCAATCCCCCGATCTTTACCCGGTAGTACAGATCGCCCCGGCGGTCCGGGTCGCCTTAGCGGAAGAATTCGGCATGGAGCCCGGCGCGCTGGTAACCAGGCAGATCTACGCGGCCCTGCGGCGTCTCGGCTTCAAGACCGTATTCGACACGAATTTCTCGGCGGACCTTACCATCATGGAAGAAGGTACGGAGCTGGTGAAACGCCTGGTGGATGCCGCGGGGAGCGCGAGGGCTTCTTCAACCATCCCCCTCATCACGAGCTGCTGTCCCGCCTGGGTCGATTATATGGAGAAATACTACAATGATATGATCCCCAACTTCTCTACCGCCAAGTCCCCCCAGCAGATGATGGGCGCCATGATCAAGGCGTATTGGGCGGATAAGGCGGGGATAAACCCCGACACTATTTATTCCGTGTCGGTCATGCCCTGTACCGCGAAAAAGTGGGAAACCAGGCGGAACGGCGACATGAAGAGCGCCGGCCACGGGTACGACGTAGACATCGTGCTTACCACACGGGAACTGGCGCGGATGATCAAGCAGGCCGGCATAGACATCCTGTCCCTGCCGGAGGAAGACGCGGACAACCCGCTGGGGCCGTATACCGGCGCGGGGACCATTTTCGGCGTTACCGGCGGGGTTATGGAAGCCGCCGTCCGAAGCGCCTACTTCCTGGTAACCAAACAAGAGCTGGGGGACGTGAACTTCCTTCCTGTCCGGGGTCTTGAAGGGGTCAAGGAAGCGGAGGTTGATTTCAACAACGGGTCCAAAATTCGTATCGCCGTTGCCCATCAGATGGGCAATATCGCGGCGGTGCTGGACAGGATCCGCGCCGCCCGTGAATCCGGGCAGGATACCCCCTATCACTTTGTGGAGGTTATGGCCTGCCGGGGCGGATGTATAGGCGGAGGCGGACAGCCCTACGGCTGTACCGACGAAGTCCGGGCCAAACGCAGCACCGGTCTCTATACGGACGATGAAAAATCGGCGCTTCGTTGTTCCCATCAGAACCCCTATATCATCCAGGCCTACAGCGAATTCCTGGGAGAGCCTAACAGCCACAAAGCCCATGAATTGCTGCACACCAAATATGAGGAACGGCCTCTGTATTTAAAATAGACGGCCTCCTTTTTTGACGGGAAGCTAAACCCGTAATCCGCCGCACGGGGGGTTACGGGTTTTTTTATGAGGGAACTTGTCGGAATTGCCCCGGGGCATTGTAAACCTATTTACCGCGTTGTATCATAGTGCGTATCGGTACCGTCTATGGTTCGAGAGTATTGTTATAACAGGAGAAACATGATGAGAGAGATGTTTGTTACCTTTGCCAAGTATAACCGCGAGGCGAATCAAAGCATTGTTTCGATTTTAAAGGACCTCTCCCAGGAGGAACGGGAAAAGGACCGGGGGAGCTTTTACAAGAGCCTTTCAGGACTCCTTGCTCATGTCCTGGGAGGAACGGTCTTCTTTCTGAGGATGTTCAAAGCCGCTGTTTCCCATAACGCCGCGGCTGTAGAAGCCCTGGCGCCTCTGGACGCGATAGTGATTCCCAGGGACCGGCTTTCCGGGGACCAATGGAACCAGTTTGCGGCGGATGTTGCGGCCGCCGATGACGCGCTGGTCAATTTTACCACCGCCCTCACGGACGCCGACATGAAAGCGCCGGTAACCCTTGAATGGTACGGCGGGAACCCCCCATCGGTTCCGCTCGCCTTTATGCTCCAGCAGCTTACCGTCCACGGGACCCATCACCGGGGACAAATCTCTCAAATATTGGATGCCTTGAGCATAACCAACGATTATTCAGGAATAAACGTTACGTTTTTATCCCCCTGATGTATGCTGATTCTTTCAACCGCGTACAGGTTGAAAAAATTGAAGGGCGGGTTTAGAGACGAATGAGCCGAAATGTAACCGCAGGCCCAGTGCGGTGCGGTGATTGTATGTAAGGAGCAGGAAATGCAGCGTATAGGTATCGTAGGAATCGGGAATATCAGCGGGATATATCTGAAAAATCTTACCGGTATGTTTAAAGACCGGGTTAAACTGTCCGCCGTAACCGACTTTATCCCTGAACGGGCGGCTCAGGCGGCTGCCGAATATTCTGTGAGGCGCTTCCAAACGACGGAGGAGCTGCTCAACAGCCCTGACGTGGACATCGTTCTCAATATTACGCCGCCGCCATACCACTACCCGGTGGCTCTGGCGGCGGTCAAGGCGGGGAAGCACGTCTACAACGAAAAACCTTTCTGCGTAAAGCGGGAAGAAGCCGCGGAGGTCCTCGCGGCCGCCGCGGCGGGATCGGTACGGGTAGGCGGCGCGCCGGACACCTTCCTGGGCGCGGGGATACAAACCTGCCGCAAACTCCTTGACGACGGCTGGATAGGCAGGCCCGTCGCCGCGGTTGCTTTCATGCTGGGGCACGGTCCGGAACACTGGCACCCGAACCCGGAATTCTTTTACAAGTCAGGCGGCGGCCCCATGTTCGACATTGGGCCCTATTACCTTACCGCCCTGGTGAGCCTCCTGGGGCCCGTCGTACGGGTTTCCGGTTCGGCGAAAAAGAGCTTTGAGGAGCGGATTATTACCAGCGAACCGCAAAACGGGCGCGTTGTTACGGTGGATGTTCCCACCCACCTTGCGGGGACCCTGGATTTCTCCTGTGGAGCGGTAGGAACCATCATTATGAGTTTCGATGTCTACGCCCACACCCTGCCCTGCATTGAAATCTACGGGACGGAAGGCAGCCTTCGCGTTCCGGATCCCAACACCTTCGGCGGCCCGGTCTATGTTTCCCGGTTCCGCTCGGAAACATGGTCGGAGATCCCCCTGCTCAAGCAGTATCCGGAAAACAGCCGGGGTCTGGGTATCACTGACATGGCGGAGGCTGTTAGTGAGGGACGCCCCCACCGGGCAAATGGGGAACTGACAAACCATATTCTGGAAGTGATGCACGGCGTACACGACGCTTCCGCTTCAGGCCGCTGCTATCAGGTCAGGAGTTCTTGCGAACGTCCCGCAGCCATGTAAAGAGCGCGGGGAGAATTCCGGCGGAACCGGTACGGCCGCCGCCGGAATTCCACGGACCCGCGCAGAAATAAAGTGAAGCTGTTCCCTTGAACCGGAGGTCCGCCTTCAGTTGTGGAACAGCCTCACGCGCCATACCGGTTTCCGCGCTGGTCCGTATGGTTAATTCCCTTCTTTGATGATTTCGATTTTGATCCCGTCGTTCTGGTCCGGTTCATCCTTGGGAGGAATGGTTACTTTGAGGATGCCGTTTTTATAAACCGCCTTGACCTTTTCTTGCGCGTATTTATCCAACGGCACGTAGTATTTTTGTTTTTCAATATCCTTTAATTTAAGGCGGCGTTTGAAGTACCGGATAGTATCGTCAGGAAGATGTGTTTCGCCGTCTTCCGCCGGCGTTCCCGAAGCCGGAAAGTCCCCGGCGATTTTGGCGGAAAACACCATGTAATCCCCCTGAAAGGAAAGACTGATGTCTTTTTCGTCAAACCCCGCCAAGGCAAACTCGAAGCTCATACTCCGGTTTCCAGTCATATAGACGTTCATTGGGGGATACGAATAGTTAGGGTAATAATCGACGTTTTCGTCAAAGGGATTCCGTTGTCCAAACGGCCCCCGCCCTCCAAACGGACCCCGTCCGCAATCAGGTCCGTATTGATTGAAATTCCGCTGAAATTCATCACTAAAGTTCTGGGCGGCGTCGAAAATTTCATCGAAAATAGTCCCTAAATCCACATAACCTTTGTTGCCTTTCATGTTAGGCTCCTTTGCATCATGTATCAGATGCGCGCATCCTGGATGCTTCCTCTGGGGCGGCGGCCCCGTCAAGGATTGCCGGCCTTGAGGCCCGGCGGGATAGATGGGCCCTCCTATGAGCGGTCCCAAAGAACTAACAGTCCTTCTGTAAATAATATACTCACTTTCCTGTTTGGAAACAACCGCCGCCGGCCTAACCGCGAAGGATAATGAGAAGCGCCGGCAAGGCCTCAGGGCGGCGGTTGATTTTGTCAAGTCATTATAATATAAAGGCTTACAAACAATCCTATAAAATGCCGTAAAATGCCGCTCTTGTCATAATTCCTTATATAATAAAGAGATATGTTTTTAATGCCGCCGCCCTGACGCCGCCTTGATCTGAATGGCTTTTATGAACTACTATTAAAAAAATAAGGATTCTATCCCAAAATCCATATTTTGAGAAAATCCCTAGGTTCAATACATACACGGAGCAGTATCACCAGGAATATCAACGTTTTTCTGAGCCATCCTTGATTTAGTGAACGGACCGTTGCGGCCGTTAGAAGACAGCGTACCCTTGAGAGGTATTCCAAGACCTTTTCGCCGGTTAATAGAACTTTTTAGGAGGAGTTATGAAACTCAAATTTAAGTTGAGCATTATCGTGATTGCGATCCTGCTGGTTGTCGTGGGGGGGCTTTCTGCTCTGATGCTGATCCAGGCTTCATCGGTTATTACTGATCTAACGGTTGAAAGTATTACCCGGCTGGCCTCCCAACAGGCATCCTATTGGGAAGGACGGGAAGAAAATTATATCACCATCGCTACGGTTGCGGCCAGTTTTTTGGGCGACTATGAACAGGCCGAGGCGGAACGGCGGCGGATGCGGTTCAATCAATTTCTACAGGCGACGTTGGAGGGGTATCCAACCCTGGTAAGTATTTTCGCCGTCTTCAAGCCCAACTCGCTTGATAACCTGGACGATCAGTACCGGGGGATTACGGGGTCTACAGCCGACGGGGTGTATGCCCCCTGGGTTACCCGGAGATCGGGGGGGATAGAATACCGGACCTATGATCAGGTTCCCGCCGCTTTGGAGTTTCTCAACGGGCCGAACAACCGGAAATCGACGGTAAGCGATATGGATCCTGTGATGGTAAACGGTAGTCAGACCTATGAATTCCGTATACGGGTGCCTATTATCAACAACAACACCAATGAAGTGGTAGGTCTTGTAGGGGTCTCCGTTGTTATTGACAGGGTACAACCGACGATAGAACAAACCATAAGAAATCATGAGGATATTGTCGCTATGGCGGTCTATGCCGCCAATGGTTTTATCTTAGGCAGCACTGATCCGGGCCGGGTTGGTAAGAACCTGTTGGAAGCGGATGCGAGTCTCTACGGAAAATCTGTCGGCGAAGCGTCTCAGGCTGTACAGAACGGGACTGTTTTCACGACCTGGCAGTTTTCTCCCCTGCTCAACACTAACCTTGCAGTCGTTATATTCCCCTTCTTTCTTGGGGAAACCGGCGCTTCCTGGTCCGTAATGGTAGGCGTCAGAGAAGACTATATGCTCCGGCAGGTTACCGCGTTAACGCGGATTGTAATACTTATCGCGGCAGTCGTAGCCCTTGTGGTGGCGGTTGTCATCTTTTTCGTTCTCAGTTCCGCCATCAATCCTATTGTCAAGGTCGCCATGACCCTCAAGGACATCTCCGAAGGGGAGGGAGATCTGACGAGAACAGTCGAAATTCGCTCTAAGGACGAAATCGGCGATTTAGCCAATTATTTTAATAAAAACCTGGAAAAAATCAAAGCCCTGGTTGTTGCTATCAAACGCCAGGCGGTGAACCTTTTTGACATCGGAAACGAGCTGGCGGCCAACATGACGGAGACCGCCGCCGCCATCAACGAGATCGCCTCAAACATCCAGAGTATCAAGGGGCGGGTTATTAATCAGTCCGCCTCGGTTACCGAGACTAACGCCACGATGGAACAGATCGCCGTCAATATCGACAAGCTCAACAGTACGGTGGAGAATCAGACCAACAGCGTGGCCCGGTCTTCCAGCGCCATTGAGGAGATGATTGCAAACATCAATTCGGTTACCCGTACCTTGTCGAAGAACACCCAGAGCGTCAAGGAATTGCTTGAAGCCAGCGAGGTGGGACGGTCGGGCCTGCAAGACGTGGCGGCGGATATTCAGGGAATTGCCCGTGAATCTGAGGGCCTCATGGAAATCAACGCGGTGATGGAAAACATCGCCAGCCAAACCAATCTGCTTTCGATGAACGCGGCTATCGAGGCGGCCCACGCGGGAGAAGCGGGGAAGGGATTCGCGGTAGTCGCCGATGAAATCCGCAAACTTGCCGAGAATTCCGGGGAGCAATCCAAGACTATCGGAATGGTGCTGAAGAAAATCAAAGGTTCCATCGACAAAATCACTCAATCAACCGAGAACGTGCTTAATAAGTTCGAGGCAATCGACGCCGGGGTCAAGCTGGTATCCGAACAAACAGAGAATATCCGCAGCGCGATGGAAGAGCAAAATGTGGGGAGCCAGGAGATTCTGGATGTGATGAGCCAGCTCAACGAGATTACCAGGGCGGTAAAGGGCGGCTCTGATGAAATGTATGAGGGCAGTAAAGAGGTCATCCAGGAAGGAAAAAACCTTGAAATGGCAACTCAGGAGATTACCAACGGGATGAACGAGATGGCTGTCGGCGCGGATCAAATCAACGGAGCGGTTAACCGGGTAAACGACATCAGCAGACAGAACAAGGAGAATATCGACATTCTGGTCACGGAAGTATCCCGGTTCAAGGTCGAGTAACCGGCGGGACGGCGGGCATTCGGATGTTTCCAAATGCCCGCCGTCCGCGGCCCGGTACCGATAAATAATTGAGGCTGTTCCAAAACTGAAGTTTGGGAACAGCCTCAGTCTATAGCAGGATGTATATATGGCGAAAAGCGCGTATGTTCGGCCCAGTTGGGATGAATATTTTATGGAAGTCTGTGACGCCATAGCAAAACGGGCAACCTGTGATCGGGGGCGGTCTGGGTGCGTCATTGCCAAGGATAACCAACTTCTGGTAACGGGTTATGTAGGAGCGCCCGCCGGCCTCCCCCATTGCGACGAGGCGGGGCACCAACTCAAAAAAATGGTACATGAGGACGGGAGCGTTACCACCCATTGCGTGAGAACCGTTCATGCGGAACAAAATGCAATATGCCAGGCGGCGAAACGGGGAATCTCAGTTGCGGGCGGTACGGTATACTGCCGTATGACCCCCTGCCGAACCTGCGCCATGCTCATCATCAACTGCGGCATCGTCCGGGTGGTTTGTCAGCGGCGTTACCACGACGCGGTGGATTCGGAGGCGATGTTCCAAAAAGCGGGTATATCTTTGGAATATATCTATGATGAAATTCAGCGCTATGAATCGTAGTCGCTGCGTGTCCGCTTCGTCCCGGCCTGCCGCACCCTGGCTGCTTTTGAATATCCCATCCCAGCTTTTTCAACGCCGCCTCATACGGTTTCACCTGTTCCCCGCTGATCGCCGGCAAAGAAAATTCGCGGCTTGTACAATCTGAAGAAGAGGTGTATATTAAAACTATGATCCGGGTAAAGGATAATGGACTGCCTCGCATACTGATAACGGCGTCTACAACTATCGCCATTATGGTGAGTTTTTGTTTTTGGGATGGCGATGTTCGGCAGTTCGCCGGTTCTCCTGTCAAGGGACGGGACGCTGTTACCGGGGTGGTAGACAGTTTTATCCCCACTCCGGCGGAAGAGCCGGCCCTGGTTACCAAAAACGAGACAAGCCAGTTTGCACCTCTGCGGGCGGGATTTCAGCGTATTGATATTCTTTGCGGAACTCGCAGTACAGCTTCCGCTTGTTACCGGTCCCCTGTGGGGGCGCGTTTAAATATCAGATATATTGATGTAAAAAATACTCTCCTTCTTAAACTTCGAATTTGATTTTTATCCCGATTCTTTTGCGTTTTCACCTATCTCTATTATGCGTTCCATACCCCGCACGGCTGTCAGCCTAAAGCTGGTGGTATGGCAGGTTGGTTTCTTGCTAAAAATTTCAGCGGCCTGGTGTACTTGTGGATTTTTGCGTCAACAGCAACGCAAAAATCCCGATTAACCGGCGTGCTGCGGACCTTCGGTCCGGCGGACGAAAAGTTTTCAGAACAAGGGGTTTAATCATGGAAAAATTTTGGAGTGTTTTTTGGAGAGCTTTTGGAACGGCGATTCTTGTCGCCTTTGTCATAGGGATAATCGCGGGTTTGGTTTCCCGTTCCCCTGAAGTTACTTACAGCGTGGTACAAAAAACCCTGGCGGTGGGATTGGGAGTATGCGGATTTATTGGTTTTGGAGTGGTTCCCGCAACGATGTATTTTGAAGATCGTTCCACTAAGGGAGAAGCAGAGGATGCCCCTAAGTGATATATTTAAACGGCGTCTCATCAAGGTGGGCCTCGAAAGCAAGACCAGAAATGAGGTTTTCGAGGAACTCGTTGAAACCATCATTGGAGCGTACCCGAACTTTGACCGCCGCGAATTAATTGAAGCTCTGCTGTTCCGGGAAAATCGAATGAATACGGCTATTCTGCCCGGCGTTGCGGTGCCCCACGGATATTGCAACGCGATAGGCGGCATAATCGGGGCTGTAGGGTTTTCCCGCGCAGGGATTGAGTACGGCTGCCGTGAACCGGTTCACTCGGTATTTATGCTTCTTATGGACGGATCTTCCCCTGAACATCATTTACGGGTTTTAAGCCGTCTTCTGGAACTCCTTAAATCCGAGTCGTTTACTATGCTTCGGACGGCAAGAAACGCTCAGGAAGCATACAACATATTGTACCAGTTTTAGCCCTTCGGAGAGACGGGCCTGACGTTTGCTCCATTCGAGGCCCGGCTTTCCTCCCCTTTTACCCTTTGAAGCGCTGTATGGACGGACATCCCCGCTCCCGCAAAACGGGCGCTTTACTGTTGCCGTCATCCCCCGTCTTATCATCCTGTCTGAACGCCGCGAAAGGATCAGGCATATCGCGTTGCCCGGCGCATCGACGCAGCCCGCCGCTTCGCTGGATTGCTTCGCTATGTCCGCGATGATCTTATTGAATATGAGGGTTCTTCCCATCAAACTGATATTATAATACTACGCCTGAGACGCAAGCGATTTTCCCGGTTTGTACAAAAGTCTTCTATGAGACGCACAATCGTTTTTTCCCCCTCCCGGTAGGCTAAACCGGCCCGGTATGGTATCATGCCGGTAACCATGTGATTTTATCCATCAATTTTCATAAGGAGGCGGAAGATGAACATCACCGCATTGGAAAAAACAGCGTTAAGCCTGCGGGCCTTGTCCATGGACGCGATTCAAAAGGCTAATTCCGGTCATCCGGGGCTTCCCTTGGGGGCGGCGGAATTGGGGGCCATCCTTTATGGCGAACTTCTTCGTCATGATCCTTCGGCGCCTGAATGGGCGGACCGGGACCGGTTCATCCTGTCTGCGGGGCATGGATCCATGTTCCTGTATTCGATTCTTCACCTTGCGGGGTACGCTGATGTTACGCTGGAGAGCATAAAAAATTTCCGCCAGACCGGTTCGCCTTGCGCGGGCCACCCGGAATACGGCCTTATCCGGGGCGTTGAGGCGACGTCGGGCCCCTTGGGGCAGGGTATAGCGATGGCGGCGGGTTTTGCCATCGCCGAAACCATGCTGGCCGCCCGGTTCAACACGGACAAGCGCACAATCGTGGACCACTACACCTTTGTTCTGGCCGGCGACGGATGTCTTCAGGAAGGGGTCTCCGGGGAGGCCGCTTCTCTGGCGGGGCATCTTAAACTGGGGAAACTTATCGCGTACTACGATTCCAATAAGATAACGATAGACGGCGGCACGGACCTTGCCTTTACCGAAGACGCGGCCAAGCGGTACGAGGCCTATGGCTGGCAGGTTCTGCGGGGGTCTATGTACGATTTCGAGGAGATCGCCCGGCTTACCGCCCAGGCGAAGGCCGAAGCCGGCAAGCCGAGCCTTATCATCCTTGCTTCAATTATTGGGAAGGGAGCGCCGAAAAAGCAGAATACCGCTGGTATACACGGCGCGCCTCTGGGGGTGGAAGAACTGGCCGCCGCCAAAGCCGCGCTGGGTATCCCCGGGGACTTCTACATTGCCCCGGAAGCGTCGGCGTATTTCGCCGCGAAACAGGGGGAGTGGAAAAAAGCCCGGGAAGCCTGGGAAACCGAATTCGCCGCCTGGTCTGCGGAAAATCCCGGCAAGCGTGCGGAATGGGACTTTTTTCACGCGAAAAAGGCGGCGCCCGCCGCGCTGCCGGTTTTTAAGGCGGGGGATAAAACCGCCACCCGAACCGCCGGGAACAAGGCTTTGACGGCTCTTGCGGCGGTCAATCCCTTCCTGACCGGCGGGTCCGCGGATCTTAAAGGTCCCAATGCGGTGGGTATTCCCGGCGCACCCTATTCCGCCGCAAACCGGGAAGGCCGGTACATTCATTTCGGCATACGGGAATTCGCTATGGCGGCGATCTCCAACGGCATACAGCTTCACGGGGGGCTTCGGGCCTTCTGCGCCACCTTCATGGTGTTTGCAGATTATCTGCGTCCGGCCTTGCGCCTTTCGGCCCTGATGAAACAACCGGTCGTCTACGTCCTGACCCACGATTCTATCTTTGTGGGGGAGGACGGCCCCACCCACCAGCCGGTCGAACATCTGGCAAGCCTCCGGGCTGTCCCCAATATGCGGGTTCTGCGTCCCGCCGACGCGGAGGAAACCGCCGAAGCCTGGGCTATGGCCCTGGACCGCTGGGACGGCCCCACCGCTCTGGCCTTGTCCCGGCAGGACCTGGCGGTTTTCCCCAAGGATGACCCTGACTGGCGGAATACTATCAGGACCGGAGCCTATGTCGTGAAAAAAACTGAAGGCCCGCCGGATGTGGTGGTTATCGCCGCGGGTTCGGAAGTGGGCCTTGCCCTGGAAGCCGCAGCAGGGATTAGCGGCAAAAAGGTGTGGATCGTCTCTATGGTGAGCCGGGAACTCTTCGAGGCCCAGCCTAAACCCATTCAGGAGGCTGTCGTTCCGCCGGGGGTCCGGGTGGTAACGGTTGAGGCCGGGGTCAGGCAGGGCTGGGAACGCTGGGCCAAACCGGAGGACATCCTCTCGCTGGATCGTTTTGGCGAATCCGGCCCGGCTGCGAAGGTGGCCGAAGAACTGGGGCTGACCGCCGCCGCTCTGTGCGCGTTGATTCTGAACAGCCGGTGCGGTTAATGGAAATCGTCTGCTGATTGCCGTAAGTCCTCACACGCGAAAGCTGTGAGGGCGGATACGGCTTGATTCGCAGCGAAGGGTTTTTCATACCCAAGAGCCCGCTCACCGGTTCGCGGGGGAGCTTCAGGGCGGGGTTGTTGATTGTATGATGGTGAGGCTGTTCCGGAACTTCAGCGGCGGAACAGCCGTGATGATTAAGGAGAACACTATGAATTTAAACGCTTTGTACAATGAAGCTCAAAAAGCCGCCCTCTTTGCGTACGCCCCGTATTCTCATTTCCGGGTAGGGGCCGCCCTGCTTGCGGAGGACGGTTCTCTCCATACGGGGTGTAATGTAGAGAACCGGTCCTTCGGCCTTACTATCTGCGCCGAACGCGCCGCCCTGGTTTCGGCTGTCGGCAAAGGCAAGCGGGTTTTCACCGCCCTGGCTATAGCCGCCCCTGACTCGCCGGTTCCGGTGGGACCCTGCGGCGCCTGCCGTCAGGTCCTGAGCGAATTCATGCCGCCAAACGCCCCGGTGTACTTCGGAGGCGGCGGCTCCCAGAGGATTACCGCCGCTATCGGAGACCTTCTTCCCTATGATTCCCTGCACGATCTGGCGTCAAAAGTATGATACCAGGCACGGATGAGACAACGGCTTCACGTGAAGGTTTCTCCCCACAGGGGGCTGCCGGGTATGGTGTTTCGTACCGCGTGGGTCCGTCTGCGAATGATAGTATCTCTTGACATATCCTGCGGTCTAGTGTCATATTTTAACTAATGAAGAAAATTGCTTCCGTGAAGGAGCGGTTATGATAGATGATAATATTCTGACTATCGACGAAGTGGCAAAGTATCTGCGGGTTTCCGAACGGACTGTTTATGACTGGGCGCAAAAGGGAGAAATCCCCGCCGGGAAAATCGGAACGGTATGGCGGTTCAAAAAACAAGAAATAGAACGATGGGTGAACGACCGGCTTTCGGTGCACGCCAGGGAACCGCAATACGGCTCCATACAGGTAGAGAATCTTCTTTCGCCGGACCGTATCATTTTTTTGAATTACGCCGCTAAACGGGACGCGTTGCAGGCTCTGGCTGACAACCTGGCCCAGGCCCCCCAGGTGAAAAATTCTCAGGAATTGGTTCATGAGATATTGAGGCGCGAAAATCTCATGAGCACCGCTATAGGCCGGGGCATCGCGATTCCCCATGTGCGCCTGGCGTCGATTACGGACCTGGTAGTTTCCGTTGGAATAAGCAGGACGGACATCATTGATTTTCAGACTCTGGACGACGAGCCGGTACGGCTCCTCTTCATGATCGCCGCCGCCTACAATCAGCACGCCTATTACCTCCAGACCCTTTCTTTTTTCAGCGCCCGCCTGAAAAACCGGGATCTGCGCGCCGCCCTTCTGTCCGCCGGAACCCCCCAGGGAGTGTATGATCTGCTGATCAAAACCCACGCCTCGTAAAGACTGAGGCTGTTTCAAAGCCGTGCGCGTTTAGCGCACAGTCAATTAGTTTTGGAACAGCCTCGCTGCGGAGCCGTGCAGAAACCGCAAGACCAGCCTGGGTATTCGCGCCTGGGTCCTCAGGACGCTGTCGCGCCCCATCAATATGGTCGGCCCGGGGGCTTCTAGAACGTTACTCCTATCCATTTTGCGGGATCGGCGTTGCCGGCGGCGATAAGACCCGGCGCGACCGGGGCGGTGGTTTCCGCCACAAGCCAATTTCTGCCTTCCGCTTCAAACCGCGCTCCGGGACCGTCCAGGTCGGCCAGGCCCATAGCATGGCCGTATTCACGGGAGACCATGATGGCCGCCGGAATGTTGGCGTGGCCCAAAACAATGGCCCAAAGGATGGCCCGGCTGTCGCAGTCCCCCCGGCCTTCCAGGGCGGCGCTTACGGGATTGACGAAGTCGCTGCCCAAAAGATTTCGTTCATAGGTGAAGGACTGCACCCACGCAAGGGCGCGGGCGGCTGTTTCCCTGTCCGCCGCCGTGGGGTCGGCTTCTTTTCCGGGCGGGGCGCGGTTGCTTGCTGGTTCGTCCCCCGCCGCGTCCAGGTTCCATATCCGTTCCAGGGAGAAAGCCGCATCCGCCAAACGGTCCCAGGCGTCCCGGTATATCATGCGGTAGAACCGTATCCAGGCTTCCTTCCATTGGGGGCCTTCCGCATACCGGAGGAGCACTTTAAACTCCCGGTCCGCCAGGAATTGAGCGGCTTCAGCGTCAACCCGGTCAAACAGCGCCGAGGCATGAGTATTCGCCAGGGGCATCCGTCGGGCGGTTTCCCGTCGGGCGGTTTCCCGGGGAAAGGCAAATTCCGTCAGGGGACCCGGCGCCCGTTCGTCCGAAGGGGCGGGGGCTATCGAATTCAGGGCGGAAACAGCCAGGAATTCCAGGTCCGCCGGGCCGTATGCCAGGGCCGCCAGAAGCGGGGGCGTTCCTCCGCCCCGCGGCTCAAGCTCCGTACAAAATCCCCAGCCCGAATAGGGTTGCGCCCCCCTTTCCCCACCGGTTCCCCGGCCCGGTGGGGCGAACTCCATCTTCAATACCGCCGCCGGGCGGTTCCGGTAGGTAAAAGCGCTGACATCCCCCCGGTTCCCCAGGCGCTTTTGGATGTCTTCCGTCAGGGCCTGGAGTGACCCATAAACACCGCCAGGGTAAACCACCAGGTCAACAACCGCCCCTTCACGAGTGGTAAAGGAAAACCGGTTCCGTCCATCGCCGTCTGAGTACACATAACTTTCCGGCAGGTCTATGCTGAACCCCCAGGTAGGGGACGCCAAGGGTTCTCCCTGGAGGGCCGGTTGAGAGATAAAAAGCTGGAAGAAAAAAAATAGAAGCGGAATTCCGCCCCGACCGGCAGAACCGTGGGGAATGGGAGGCTGCGGCGGGTTACACGGCCCGTGAAACCGGGAATTCAAAGTAGGTTTCATATTATTATAGTATCGGGTATTTATAGAGCGTAGTATGGGGGGATGAACATATTTCGCCGAAGTTTGTTATGGGGGATTGTCAGGGTGAAGCGCGTCGCCGTCCTGTTTGAAAATGATGACTGTCTGGTTCTGAATAAGCCCGCCGGCCTGGCGGTCCAGGGCGGGAAAGGGGTGGAAGTTTCCCTTGACTCCCTGCTTTCAGATGAATGGTCGCCCCGGCCCCTCCTGGTTCACCGGCTGGACAAGGATACCTCAGGGCTTATCCTCGCGGCCAAGACCGCCGCGGCGGCGGCCCGTTTTTCCGCCCTCTTTGCCGGGGAGGGCCGCCGGCTGGTCCGGAAGCAATACC
>JAIRSS010000010.1 GCA_031255315.1 Spirochaetaceae bacterium | reverse complement strand
ATGTCCGCTATCTGCGCAATCTTTCTTACTTCCCGGATGGGGAGTACGCGGCCCAATGTGGCGATGAACTATGAGCTGGATGTGATAGCGATGGTGGTACTGGGCGGGGTAAGCACTTCCGGGGGGACGGGACGGATAGCGGGCCCGCTCCTTGCGATATTTACTATCGGGTTTTTAAATTACGGCCTGGGCCTTGTCAACGTATCCGCCCAGGTAATACTGATTATTCTTGGGCTGCTTCTGGTGTTTTCGGTGCTGGTGATGAACCTGAGAAAACGCTGATTTATCGTGGAAAAAACCTGTCCGTTAGTGGCGGGTTATTATATTAATGTTCATTTGGAGGAAACAGATGAAAAGAATGACAAAGAAAGCACTGGTGCTTTCGGCGGTAATGGCGCTGGTGTTTGCCGGCACGCTTTTTGTGGGTTGCAGTCGGCAGTCGACGGGGGAACAACCCCGGCAGGCGGCGGGTGGAGAGGGGCAAACCAACACCCATGCCATAGTGTTCAAGAACACGGGTAACCCCTACGGCGAGAAGCAGATGAGCGGCTTTGAGGACGGCATCAGGGAACAGGGCGGAACGGCAATACTGCGCGCCCCGGATCTTCCCACTGCGGAAGCCCAGATCCAGATAATCGATCAGCTTATCGCCCAGAGAGTCGCCTCGATTTGCATTGTCGGTAACGACTTTGACGCCCTTCAGCCGGTTTTGACCAAGGCTAAAAACGCGGGGATAAAGGTATATTCCCTGGACTCGGGGGTAAACCCCGCGAGCCGCCTGACCCACGTAAACCAGGCGGACTCCGAGAAGATTGGCCAGACCCTTGTCGAGGCGGCCTATGAGCTTGCCGGCGGATCGGGCGAAATCGCCATACTTTCCGCTACAAGCCAGGCTGCGAACCAGAACCTCTGGATCGAGTACATGCAGAAAGAGCTTGCGCTGTCCAAGTATTCCGGCCTTAACCTGGTCAAGATCGCCTACGGTGACGATCTCCGCGACAAGTCGGTATCCGAGACGGAAGCCCTGTTGCTGAGTTACCCGAACCTGAAGGTTATCGTCGCGCCGACCACCGTTGGTATTGCCGCGGCGGGAAAAGTCATCACCGACCGGGGCTTGCAGGGCACAGTGCTGGTTACCGGCCTGGGGCTGCCTTCGGAAATGGCCGAATACATCGACAACGGCGCCTGCCCCCAGATGTATCTGTGGAACCCAATTGACGTGGGCTACCTCGGCTCCTATGTGGCCACCAGTCTTACCAGCGGTAAGATCACCGGCAAAGAGGGGGAGAAATTCTCCGCCGGCCGGCTGGGGGAATATACCATTGTCAAAGCTCCCGACGGCGGTACCGAAGTTCTGCTTGGCCCGCCCTTCAGATTTGACAAATCCAACATCGACGAGTGGAAGAGCGTGTATTAATTCCGCATAAAAGACTTGCGCGGTAAAACGGGTGCTATCGTTTTGCCGCGCATTTTTTCAAGGAGAAAAACATGAAACGGAAAGCCTTTGTGATGCATCTGCGTCCGGGATGTGAGGCGGAATACAAACGGCGGCATGATGAGATTTGGCCGGCGCTTAAGGCCGAACTCAGGAAAGCCGGGGTTTCCAATTACTCAATCTTCCTTGACCGGGAAACAAACACCCTTTTTGCGTTCCAATACCTGGCGGATGACGCTTCCGACGGAGACCTGCCGCGGCAGGAGATTGTGAAGAAGTGGTGGCGCATGATGAGGGACCTTATGGACGCCAATCCTGACGACTCTCCGGTAAGCGAAGACCTTGTCGAAGTATTTCACATGGACTAGCGCTTCTCCCGCCCCGGCGGGCGGGTGCGCCGAATTATAAATTTCACGAAATTCTTTTTAGTTCTTTCGAATCTAAAAGGATCGTTATGGGGCCGTAGTTGACGCTGGCTACTTCCATGTGGGCCTGGAACACCCCGCTTTCACAGAGGAGTCCCGCTTTCCTGATTCGCTCTATAAAGTATTCATAGAGAGCCTTCGCGGTTTCGCTGTCTGCGGCGTTGCCGTAATACGGACGCCGGCCTTTTCGGGCGTCCGCCAGAAGGGTAAACTGGGAAACTACCAGGACGCCGCCCCCTGAATCCAGAACAGAACGGTTCTTCTTTCCCTCCTCGTCCTCAAAAATACGGAGAAACGTGATTTTTTCAGCCAGGCAGCGGGCGTCTTCTTCGGTATCGCCCTGGGCGACCCCCAGGTAAACTAAAAGACCGGCGTCTATGCGTCCGCTTACGCGCCCGGAGGGAGCCCCCGCCGGGCGCCGCGCCTGGTCTTCTTCGTCCACAACCATCACCGATGCGTTTTTTACCCGTTGAATTACTGCTTTCATTGGTTCCTTCCTGTGTTTTCTGCCGCGGGCGGCTGCAGCAAGCCTGACTGCTGGATAGCCGTCCCTTCAAGGCGTATATCTATGCCCGCGGGGTTAACGGTCGGGACAACCCGGGCAAGAATCTTCAGGGGGAGTTCCGGATTCACCGGGATGGCGGAGCCGAACTCTACCGGAACCTGGCCTTCCAGGGTTGTCCGGGTATCGTATCCAACCAGAAATGTAAAGACCGTACTATTTTGGAGTATTTCCAGGTTGGCGGCCATTCCGGTCCAGATTACATAGCAGTCCCGGTATAAGGAGGGATCCCGCATCACCTCTGCGTATTTAAAACTGTCCCTTTCCGCAAACGTGTCGAAACCAGGCGGCGTGGTATAGGAAAAAAGAAGCCGAGCCTTGTTCTTTATCCCTTCAGGAGCATTGGATTCCAGGATGCGGTTCAAGACGACTTTGGCCTCTTCGTCCCGGTAGCCGGCGAACAACTTTCTGGCTTCGCCATAGGCGTCCAAAACCTGATCCCGGGTAAGAATATACCGGTAGCTTCCGTCTATTTGAAACGGAGCGTCCCGTTCTTCCCGTTCTAAGGCGGCGGCGGCAAAACCTTCCCGTTCGGCCCGGGGTGTAAAAGGCGTTATCACCTTAAAATAGATAAGGCCCGTCGCAATTCCCCCGGCCGCCGCCAGAATACACACGGCAAGAAAGATACGGTTTGAGGCGAGCGACAGCTTTGGAACCGGCGGATACAGTTTGGGTAGCTTCCCGGAATCTATCCACGCGGCGATCTTTTCAGGCCCTCCGTTTTTTTTAATCACCTTGAGAGCTCTTTTGGCAATCTTATTATTCGGGTCCATATCCTGAACTTCCAGGTAGAAATCCACCGCCCGGTCGGTTTCTCCCCGGCGCAGGAACAGCACCGCAAGGCCGGTCATAGCCAGGGGATCCCGGATCCGCAGCTCCCTGGCCCGCTTAAAATACGTAAGCGCTCCGCCGAAATCTCCCGCCCTCAGGCAGGCGGAACCCAGGATATAGTGATAATTAAACGAATCCCGGTATCGCAATATTTCGCTTTCCAGGTATCGAATGGCTCTTCCGCATTTCCCCCCCCGCAGGAAGCGAACCGCTCTGGTTAAAACAGGATCGAGTCTCATCAATTCAAGACTACCATACTTTGAACTTTACTTCAATTTTGAAGTCCGGCTTTCTGAAGTCCGATTCTTTGAAATCCACCGCTGTAACAACCTGCCCCTTTCTTTGCAATTTACCTCAATACGACGGTTTCAAACCCAAAGCCCGCCGTTTCCAAACCGCACGTCCAGAGCCTCCAGACCGCCCTCTGAAACTTCCGAACCTGCGCTTCAGAGCTTCAAAACTTCAGTTTTGAAAGGAAATCCATTAATAACGCAACGCTTACAATCTATGCCTTAAAAATTTTTGTGTTTAAATTGGGGCTGGTCCAAAACTGAAGTGTGGACCAGCCCCAATTATCTGCCCCGTCAGCCCTTACCTCGTTTTGTACCGGGCTTCCAAGTCGGCGATGGCCGTTTCAATTTCCCTAAGTTTCTCATCCGAAAGGGACGCCCTGCCTGAAAGATGATTGTCCAGTTGCGTGATAAGCTCCCGCAGGGCAATGAGGTCCGTTTCCCAGAGATTGTTAATTAAAGAAGCCTCCGCCGGAGCGTCTTCCACCCGGAGAAACCCCCGTTCATCCAGCGAGGCCAGGAGGATCACGTATTCCCGGGACGCGCCCGCGGCCAAAGTCCGGGGATCAAAATAATACGAAACCGCCGAATCATTGATCGAATAGGGCAAATAATTGAAATTTCTGCCCGGAATGAACCCCGGTTTCCAGGGAACCTCGTTGAGCCGTTTCCAGTTGGCAAAATGAATCTGATCCGGCGTTGAACCTTTCCCGGAGGCAACGCTCCCTATGAGGCCGAAACGCGGGTTCCGGGAAACCCAGTACGACTCAGCCCCCGGTGCATCAATAATGAATTCCGACGAAACAGGCTGTCCGCCAATAGTGAAGGACTCCGGGGGGTTCTCTTCTCCCAAGTGGGTATCCAGCAGGAAGCGGACCCCCGCGGAAAACTGCTCGTTTCCCCGGTTTTCCAGCCTGATGGTCATCCGGACGCCGTTGACCATCGGAGCGCCGGCGGTTTTGATAAAGGTGAATTCCTGGGCCGCCACGAGAAAAGGCGATGAAAAAATGATTGCCGGATTAACGGCGCTTCGGCGTATCTGGGTCTGGAATGATATGGAATCCCCCAGCCGATAGGTTCGGTCGTTAACCATAACGGTAAGGAACGTGGAGCGGGGATCGGTGTCTACAAAAAAAGGCTCGTATTTCATCCATTGAGTATCCTGCGGCGGCGGCCTGTCCACCAGGTAATACAGGGAGAACCGCCCGGTATCTTCATGAAGAACCAGTTTGATTCTGCCGTTGAGAAATTCCGCCGCCCGCGCGGGGGAGCCGCCGACTGTGAGGAACAGTATAAACAGGCATACCGGGATCCAACCCGGTTTGAACCCCGTCGGCGCGTCCGGCAAACGCCGTTTCAGTCGCTCCCTGTTCATCTCATTGACCCCCTCCGCCGGAAGAACCCCGCCCGTCCGGCCCTCCGGCCCCCGTGGTAAGGAGTTCGTTTACCATGTCCTGGGCTGAATTCCTCAGCGAGTAAATCCGGGAAAACCCCGCGCCCGGAGCGGTTTCGGGGAGCGGGCCCGTCCCGGCGTACGGCGGCCTTCCAGTGGACGACTGGGGATTCCCTGCGGGAACCGGCGGCGCGTTTGCTTCCCGGAGGCGGGCTTCCAACAGGGCGATTCGCGCCTCAGCTTCCTCAAGCCGCCGCCGGTAAGCCGTGTTAGCATTTTCCAGGTCCGCAAGATGGCCTTCTTTGAGCATATCGGCGATGCGTTTTTGATAGGCGATGATGGCTTGGTCGTAGGATTGTTCCCGGCGCTGATATTCTTCCACGGTTTTAAGGGATTCTTCATGGGTCCATTTAAGAAGGGAAAGCAATTCCACCTCGATCTTCTTCTGGGTTATCAACGCCGTCCGGTAAGACGCGGCCTCGTATTTAACGCTGTAGGGATAGTCGTTTATGATGGTCAGGAAAATATTCTGGGCGTCGTCAAGCTGCCCCAGGGAATACAGGCTCTCTCCCATCCAATAGAGGGCGGCGGACATTCGGGCCTCATCTTCCGCGGCCTCAAACGTAAGACTGTCGGCGTAGGCTTTGAGGATCACCAGGGCTTCATCATAGCGGCCCAGATAATAGTACGCCCTGCCCCGGTGGTACGGGATTTCCGCGTACCGGGGGTTTCCCTGAATGAAACGGTCAATCGCGTCCATGTCCCGAACCGCGGCGCCGTATTCCCCGGCCCCCATTTCCGACAGAATGATCCAATACAGGGCTTCCGTCCACTGGGACGCATTCGTGGTTTCCGCCTGATACCGGCGGAGTTCAATAACCGCGTCAGCCCAGCGACTCCTTCCGTAGAGATTTATGCCGTTCTGGAGCCGTGAAGCCTGGTCCTGCGCGTGAATATGAGCCACCCCCGCCCAGAGAAAAAACAGGATGAAACAAGCTTTTTTACACGGGCTGGGATTCATTAGTATTTTCCTTGCGTCTTTTTCGATACTTCAACCAAAACCATTTAAATAGTACCCTTGTCCGGCTGTTCTGTCAATCAAGACGGTTCCAAAATTTCGGTTTTGGAACAGCCGCAATCTTTTAGTTCCCGTACCAGGCCCGCCTTATCGGCTGCGTCAAAAAAGGCCGAACCGGTAACCATAACGTCCACCCCCGCTTCCCGGATGGAAGCCGCTGTAACGCGGTTGACGCCGCCGTCAACGGAGATGAGGTAGTCCCCGGCGCCTCGGGAACGGAGTTCAACCAGGGTCCTGACTTTCTTAAGGCAGCCCGGTATCAGGGACTGGCCGCCGTAGCCGGGATTGACGGTCATCACCAGAATGAGATCCGCATACGGAAGCAGGGGTTCCAGAGCGCCCACCGGCGTGGAAGGCACAATGCTGATTCCCGCTTTTTTTCCCAAATCATGAATAAGCTCCACGAGCCTGTGGGAATGCGTTACCGCTTCCGCATGAAAGGTGATATAGTCCGCCCCGGCCCGGATAAAATCTTTGACAAGGGCTTCCGGTTCAAAAACCATCAGGTGAACGTCAAAAACAGCGGAAGAGCAAGGCCTGAGATCCGCCGCCATTTTCGGGCCAAAGGTCAAGGGCGGGACAAATTTACCATCCATCACGTCCAAATGGACCCAATCAGCGCCGGCTTCATCAATTTGGATAACCGCTTCCGCCAAACGGGAGAAATTTGCCGACAGGAGCGAAGGGGCAATCAAAGGGTGCTTCATATCCTGATCATACCGTTACGGTATCCCCTTGTAAAGAACCGTGAAAAAGGTATAATACAAAAGGGGCTGGTTCACAACTGAAGTTTTGGAACAGCGTCCGTTAGAAAAGGCGGTTGTGTTGAACCAACGATTCGGCAAAACCGCAAGAGCCCTGGGCTCAAACCTGGTCTCAACCCGTGCGCGTTGAGCGCGCGGTCCATTAGTTTTGGAACCGGTCCAAAAGATATAGAAATGCAGCTCGTGCCGGTTGTGAAGAACTGTTAACTTAATGAACGTAGGGATATCAATAACAAGGCTCATTCAGCAGGCCTATGACAATTTGAAAGCCTCTGACGCGGTTTCAGCGCAGCGGGATTTGGAGGAAGCGCTCAAAATAGATTTTGAGCATCCCGAAGTAGTCTATGCGCTGAAATGTGTTACCTGGTGGCTTGAACGGATGAAAAAGCTGGAAGATTTCCGGGACACCTACGATAAGGGGGGGTTTATCCTTGCTCAATGGAAATCTTTTTACTCTTTTTTAGACCGTATTCGGGACGAAAAGGGCGATTATGAGCCGTGTATGTACGCGCTCCGGCGCTTCGTTTTTTCCACAGCCCTTCGGTTCTTCGAGGATATTCTGGGAGACGGAATTAACCGGCACGATCCGGGTTTGTTATTACAGGTGGGCCGCTGTTACAAGGGGGTTGGCAACTACGATTTGGCGATAAAATACCTGGAGCAGGCTGTCCGTTTTAAACGGACCGATGGGGAAACGCTTTCGGAATTGGCGGATGTTAACGCCCTCCTGGAAGAGACCCGGGCGGCCAAGGTCCTTTTTAGGGAAGCCTTTTTCGTGGACCCCCAGGGTGTGGACCTTCGATCTATGGAGTCGGAACTGATTATCAGGCTCCAGGACCGGGTTATGCAGTTAGGAAAGACCGGCCAGGAACTATTGGAATGGATGCCCATTTACGGGTGTCTGTACGGGGTTTTTTCGGTGAGGCGGGAACTGAAACCCGTGGAAGTCGGACGGCTGAAGCAGTCCATCTTCACCCTGGAGAACGAAGTCCGCAGCCGTCCGGATAATTTGTTCCTGCTCATACCCCGGCTTATTAACCGGTATTTCTGGTTAATCGACCAGTATGAGAATACCCGGGAGGACCCCGCTTTAATAGAAGAAACTATGTTGAAAATCAAGATCATTGATCCGGCGATATATCGGCAGTATATCAGATGAGGCTGTTCCACGAAGGGTAAATTTTTGAAACAGCTTCGTATATTTTGAGGTTGCCCGCAGGGCAGGGAGTTATAAGAAATGTCAGAGGATCTCCTTAGAAAAGTACAGGAAATGCTGAATGAGGAAAAATGGACCAGGGCTACCCTCAGCAATTATTCGACTACTCAATTTAAGGAGTTGGATCTCCTTTTAAAAGAAGCCAGGGAAGCGCGGAGCTATGATGAACTTAAGAAGATATGCGACGAACATCTGACGCATACGAAGAACAGCATCATCGCCCTGTACTTTTCGGGAATGATAGCGCTTTCCCGGCAGTTGATTGATGACGCCGCCCTGGTCAATCTGGTGAGTATTTTTGTGGACAACCACAAATGGGCTATCGTTACCTATCTTTGCGAACGCATTTTGGATTACGGGGAGGCCAAATTCGCCCTGCGGACCCTGGCGGAGTGTTATAAAAACGACAACGAGGAAGAAGCGCTTTTTGGAATATGGGAACGGCTGGTTAAGGTTGATTACGAAGAAGCGGATCTAGCCAAATCCCTGGCCGAACACTACGAAAAGGCTGCTGATATAGAAACGGCGGTGGATTACTACAAGAAAGCCCTTCACCGGTACATTAACAAGCAGCTTTTCACCAATGTACGGGAAATCTGGATCAAACTGCTGGAATACTGTCCTGAGGACATTGATTTCTTCCTCCATGTGCAAAAAAAGATCGCCAAAAATATCAGCGAGGATAAGGCGGTGCTTCTTTTGGAGGACGTATACGCTTCCTGTAGGAACCGGGCGGATGTTGATACCGCTATCGGCATTCTTAAAATCATTCTGGATTACAACGAGCGGGACAGCCAGGCCCGGAAGAAAATTACCGAGTGCTTCAGGGAAAAGTACGCCGGCCATAGCCAGCTTGATGAGTACATCAGGATTTCCAGCCTCGCCGCAGGCCCCCGGAATGTTAAGGAAGCAATCCAGGACTTTGAAAAGCATATAGCCTTTGATAAGGGGAATTTTGTTTACCACCGGACCTGGGGGGTTGGCCGGATCTCCACCGTCAAGGGGGATGAGATTGTCATAGACTTTGCGAAAAAGCGGGGGCACTCCATGTCGCTTAAAATGGCGGTAAACGCCCTGCAAACGTTGTCGAAGACCCACATCTGGGTCCTCAAGGCCACCCAAAAGAAAGAAGCCCTCCATAAGCGGGTCAAAGACGAACCTGCGTGGGCTCTTAAAACGGTGATTAAAAGTTTCGGCAATTCCTGCGACATCAAACGCATCAAGGCGGAACTGTCGCCTTCTATACTCACCGCCGGTGAGTGGACCGCGTGGAGCCTCAAGGCGCGGGAGGTGCTCAAAACCGATCCGTTAATGGGCGTCAGCCCCAATAACATCGACCTTTACACGGTCAGAGACCGTCCGATTAGCAGGGAAGAGAAGCTCTTCAACGAATTCAAGGCTCAACGTTCCTTTTTTGACCGGGTTCAGACCCTGAGAAGCTATGCCGCCCTGAAAGACGTCGACCTGGATTCGGAATTCTTTACCGAGATGTTCGCCTATTTTACCGCCTTCCTCCGCACCTGGAGCCAGGCGTCCGAGCAGGTGGTGGCTTCCTATCTTCTTGTAAAGGACTTGGCGGGTCAGCATCCCCATCTTGACGCCGGTTTGCAGCTCAACTTCCCGCAAATTTTGGAAGCGATTGACGATGTGCCGGCTGTTTTCATGAACTTGAAGGACGCGAAGCTGCGGGAAGACTTCCTTCACCACATCAAGCTCTTTGATCCCTCCTGGCCCGGCGTTTACATCAAGCTCTTTCCGGTCGCCTTGAACCATTCCATTATCACGAATCTCGAAAAGGAAGGATACGAAGATAAACTTGTCGCTATGGTCCAGCAGTGCTTTGATAATTTTCGGGAGTACCGGGGGGCGGTGGTATGGATATATAAGAACCTGACGAAGGAAAGCTGGTTTGAAAAGGCCGCGCTTCCGTTTGAAAAGCAGCTTATAACCCTGATCGATATTTTGGATATTACCTTCCGGGAGATCGAAAACCACCGGGAGACCACGGAAAACCGGAAAATCAACAAGCAGGTCTATACCATCCTTTTCAAGGATAAAGTTTTAGACGCCTTTATTGACACCGCCGATATAGATACTATCTTGCGGATTTTTACCTTTATTGAAGACGTCAAAGATCTTGATCCGTCGGATAAACTGAAACTTCGCAGCCGCATCCTGGACAAGTATCCGGACTTCAAGTTCTTCGGCGATACGGAGAAGATGGTTGTTACCCGCGGGCTTATGGTTACCAAGAAGATGTACGAAGAAAAACAGCGGCAGCTCGCTCATATTATAGATGTGGAAGTTCCCGCCAATACCAAAGAAATCGCGTTTGCCCTGTCTTTGGGCGACTTGCGGGAGAACGCGGAATACAAAGCGGCCAAAGAAAAGCAGGAACTCCTCAATTCCCAAACGGCTAAACTCAAGGACGAGATTGAACGGGCGCAGCTTTTTGATCCTTCATCTGTCAATACCAGCCGGGTTTCCTTTGGGACCAAAGTGGTTCTGGAAAACACCCTGTCAGGGAAAGAAGAGACCTACACCATTTTGGGGCCCTGGGAGTCGGACCCGGAAAACCGGATTATTTCCTACCTGTCTCCCTTTGGAGGCGCTGTTTTAAACAAAAAGAACGGTGAAAAATTTGATTTTTCGATCAATGAGGAGAAGAAGTCTTCTTATATAGTGCGGAACATATCCGCGGTAAATTTTTAAGCCGGGATTTTTAGTCCGGGGTAAAACTTCAGGGTAAAATCCACTGTGGTTGTGGGTAACGGGGATTTTGAATTATCGAGCCGCGCATTGCCGGGTGAATGGTATGAATGATGGGTTTTTTATGAAAAAAGTTGCGTATTTTTTGTTGCTGTTCCTGGGGATTGTCTTTTTCGTTCCTAGTCAAACGCCGGAACCAATTGATCTTATTTTGGTTCTGGATACGTCTTCCAGTATGGGCAATTCGTATGGGGAAGCAGCCGAGTATATCTCCGGTCCGTTCCTGAAGGAATTTCTCAGGATAGGCGATACGTTTCATCTTATTTCTTTTTCGGGTTCCTCCCACTCGGAAATCGCGCATAAGATAGAAGACATAGGGGATGTAGAAACCGTTACAGGCCGTTTGTCTCTTATGGCTTCCCATGACGCCTTGATGGACGTCTCCGAAGCGCTGGAGTATACAGAGCGTTACAGTGCCCAACTTCCTTCCTCCCGGCCCAGGAAGGTGGTGTTCATTACCGGGGCGGATCAGAATTCCGAGCCGGGAATTTCCGCCGCGCCTCTGGATTCAGGGGTTTTGGAAACCCTCGTCAATGAAACCGCCGCCCGTCTCCGCTCGAAGGGAACGGATTTCCATTTGGTAACGTTTCCCCTGGCCGGAAGCGGCCCCTCTTCCGGACGGAGCCCGGAGGCGTCCATCGCAACCGGTCAACCGCCGGCCGCCGCGCAACGGACGACCCGGCAGCCGGCAAATACCGCGCAACGAACGACCCGGCAGTCAACCACAACCCGGCAGCCGACAAATACCGCGCAACGAACGACAAGCCAGTCGAGCGCAACCAGGCAGTCCTCAACCGCCGCGCAACAACCGGCAAGCCAGCCAAGCGCCGCACAAGAGTCATCAGCAACAGCGCAACAACCAGATAGTCAGCCAGCCGCCGCCCAGCAGCCTCGTACGACGACTCAACCGCCGCCAGCCGCCACACGGCAGCCGGTCAGACAGCCGACCGCCTCCCAGCGATCATCAGCCACTGCGCAACAGTCAGCCAATCAACCAACCGCAGCCCAACCACCACCACCAGAAAGCCAGCCGCCTGTAACCCAACCGCCGTCGGCCGCCGCGCAACAGCCGGTACGGCCGCCAAGCGCAACCCGGCAGTCATCGGCCGCCCCGCGGCAACCAGCACGGCCGCCAAGTGGAGGAGGATCACCAGCCTCATCTAGCGCGCAACAGCCGTCGGCCGCCACGCAGCAAGCTAATGCGCAAGAGCCGTCTGACCAGTCCAGTACAGCTCAACAACAGCCAAGGTCTGTCGCGCAACAACCAGTACGACCATCACGCGCAACCCGGCAGTCATCGGCCGCCCCGCGGCAATCAGCACAGCCGCCAGATGGAGGAGGCTCACCAGCGTCATCTAACGCGCAACAGCCGCCGGCCGCCGCACGACAACCGGTACAGTCGCCAAGTGTAACCCAAGCGTCATCAACCGCCGGGCAACCGCCGGTAAGACCGTCAAACGCAGCAACCCAGCAGCCGTCAACCGTCGTGGAGCAATCAGGGCGACCGTTAAGTGCGGGAAGCCCGCAAGCGTCATCCGGCACGCAGCAGCCGTCTGGTCAGGTAAGTGTAACCCGGCAGCCGCCGTCCGCCGGGCAACCGCCGGTAAGACCGTCAAGCGCAACCCAGCAGTCATCAACCATTGTGGAGCAATCGGTACAGCCGCCAAGTGTGGGAAGCTCACAGCCGCCAGGCCAGTCAATCGCAACCCGGCCGTCGCTGGCCGTTGAGCAACCATTGGCAGATCAACCGCGTACCAGCTCACCGCCGCAAGCCAATCAGCCAAGCAGGGACCAGCAACTGCCGGCCGCGGAACAGTCAGTGGCAAGCCAACCACGTACAACCCCGCAGCCGTCCGTCCAGCCCGGCGCAACCCAACAACCGCAGACCGTCCCGCAACCGCCAATAGCGCTCCCGTTTTCGCCGGCCGTATTGCGACAGCCGGTTGGACGGCTGGCCGATAGGATTTCTCTTACGAACAGTTCCACCTACATCCCTGTCTTTGCGGGCGTGGGAACGGCTTCCATTTTGGCCATGAGTTTAATCATCTTTTTTATGACCAGGAAACTTAAATCTTCTCCAAACCGGATAATGGCGTATGCCGCCGAACGAGGGGCTCCCTTTTTCCCGGGACAGCAGATACAAAGTAGGGGAGAACAATGGAATACCTATTCGGCAGGCCGGTGGGAGAAACACGGCGGGCCCTCCGCAACAGCCGCCCCCCCAAACCGCGTCGGAAAGGATGCTGAACAATACCGATCCAAAAAGTTCTTGTTGCTTTCGCTGGTTGTGGATGATCAGAGTACCAGTATAGAGAGACGGAATCTTCATTCACTGAAAGCCGGGGACGTATGTACCATCGGCGGAGGCAAATCAGACGATTACCTCATTTCGCTGGCCCCTGTACCGGCCCGCCTCGGCGAAGTTCAATTTGACGGCAAAGAATGTACGTTTGTACCGAAAAAACCCCAGTATTTCCCGGAGATTGGTTCTCAACCGGTACCCGATTGTATAGGCAAAACTATACGAATTATTTCGGATAAACGGTATAAACTGACGTTTCGTTTGGAACAGTACGAAGACCCCGTGGACTCTCTGGGCCGCTTGTTGAAGTCGGTTGCGCTGCCCTCCAACCACCTGATGCTGCGGTTTTAAGATACGGTTTGCGGGATGAATACTGATTGGTTCATCTCGCCTTAAGAACGAGTTCCCTTTCGTTCCCCAACCCGGTATACTGGACCCATGAGTATAAAAAATTTTCCTTTGACTAAAGCGCAATTAGAAGATGTGGCGGCGCGGTATCCCACGCCGTTCTATGTGTATGACGAAAAGGGCATACGGGAAAACGCGCGGCGCATCCGTAACGCCTTTTCGGTGTTCCCCTCCTACACGGAACACTTTGCGGTGAAAGCCCTGCCCAACCCGGCGATCCTCAGGATCCTCGCGGAAGAAGGCTTTGGCGCCGATTGTTCCAGCCTGCCGGAACTGCTCCTGGCCGGCATGGCCGGGATTACCGGCGAGGACGTCATGTTTACCGCCAACGAGACTCCGGCCCGGGAATATCTGGAAGCCCGGAAACTGGGGGCGGTCATCAATCTGGACGATTTTACCCACATTGAGTATGTGGAGAAGGTCCTGGGACAGTCCGGGCTGCCGGACCTCATCTCCTGCCGCTACAACCCCGGCCCGCTCAAAGAAGGGAACGCCATTATCGGGAAGCCGGAGGAAGCGAAGTACGGCTTTACCCGGGTGCAGCTTCTTGCGGGGTTCCGGGTCTTGAAACAAAAGGGGGTAACCCGCTTCGGTTTGCATACCATGGTCGCCTCCAATGAACTCAGCCTGGACTACCATCTTGAGACCGGGCGGCTCCTGTTTGAGCTGGCGGCGGAGATTAAGAAGACAACCGGGATTGCCCTGGAATTTGTGAACCTCGGCGGCGGCTTGGGAATACCCTACCGGCCTGAACAGGAGGCGGTAAGCTGGGAAGCCCTGGCCGGGGGACTCAGGAAGCTGTATGACGAAATCCTGACGCCCTCAGGACTTGCCGGTCTGGCCGTCCGTACCGAATACGGCCGGCCCGTTACCGGCCCCTACGGATGGCTCGTGGCGCGGGCGGTTCACAAAAAAGAAATTTACCGGAACTACATCGGCCTTGACGCCGCTATGGCGGACTTGATGCGGCCCGCCCTCTACGGCGCGTATCACCACATCACCATTCCGGGAAAGGAGCGCGAACCGGCTGCTGAAATCTACGATATCGTGGGAAGCCTCTGCGAAAACAACGACAAATTCGCCGTACAGCGAAAACTCCCCAAGATGACGTTTGCCGACGAGAAACCGGCGGATCCCCGGAGCGGCGATTTCGTGGTGATCCATGACGCCGGCGCTCATGGCCGGGCTATGGGCTTCAACTACAACGGAAAACTCCGTTGTAAAGAGTTGCTGCTCCGCCCCGACGGTTCAATCCTCCAAATCCGCCGGGCGGAGACTATCGACGATTATTTTGCCACCCTGGAATTGGGGGCGCTAAAGGAGTTGTCATGA
>JAIRSS010000237.1 GCA_031255315.1 Spirochaetaceae bacterium | reverse complement strand
TTATTATTTGCGATTCGGCGCCGCTCTTTGCCCTGGCAATATGCGGTCAGCTTCATTTACTCGAAAAACTCTATGACGCAGCATTGATCCCGAAGGCGGTTTATCAGGAAGCAACCGTGATATCAAAATCATCGGCACGATTGGGCTATTGCTGAAAGCGAAACAAAAAGGGCTTGTGCCCCGGATTAAACCATTCCTTGAGTTACTGTAGCAATCCACCATACGGATTACCCAGGAGTTGTATCAAAAAGCTTTGGAACGCGCTGGGGAAACGGGCGTATGACAGCCGCAAGCCCCTCTACTCCAGGGTCTTGAAACCCGCGAACAAAACCTTCAGGCCGCATTCGAACTGTTCGTCAAAGGACATCTTTTCGTAGCCGGTCCCGAGGATGGTGTCAATAAAAGCGGGCTGGCCCCCGGGATTGGCCTTAAAAATGACCTCGTCGGCGACAAAGGACAGCACGTAGTTGTTGTACATGCCCGCGGCGACAAGACAGTGTTTCTCTTTGACGCCGATATGCAGCAGGGAAATCATCACGTTTTTTATCGGTTCGCATCGGGCGGGAGTAGATGGGTAGGACCGGAGAAAAATCGCAACGCCGTCCCGGACTTCCAGCAGCTTTTGCCGGTACACCCGGGCAAATTCAAAGAGATATTTCCGGGCGTCGCTCAAACCGCAGGAAGGCAGCATTTCCGCGCTCATCTTCTCGGCTATCTGGTCTATCAGGTCTTGCTTATTCTTGATGTGCCAGTAAAGGGCGGGCGCCTTGACCTCCAGCGTCTGAGCCAAAGCGCGCATAGTCAGCCGCTCAATGCCTTCCCGGTTCAGTATATCTATGGCGGCGAGAACAACCGCCTTCCGCGAAATTTCCATAAAACGCCTCGTTTCTCAAATTTCCCCTGAAATACAGATAATCACTTGACCTTAACAATGTTAATTGATATATTATAAGTGTTAAATAAATGACGTATATTAACATTATTTAAGTTTAACACGATTTACCCGGAAGGGCAAGGGAATGAGGCTGTTCCAAAACCATGCGCGTTAGCGCACAGTCAATTAGTTTGGGAACAGCCGCGAATGTAAGGAGAAAAAAGCCGTTATGGACTACGTTTTAGAGACAAAGGGGCTTTCCAAGACCTACGGACGCGCCCGCGCCCTTATCGGCGTGGATATGAAGGTTCCGGCGGGAAGCGTTTACGGGCTGGTGGGGAAAAACGGCTCCGGCAAGACCACCCTCATGCGCCTTGTTACAGGCCTTGCCTCCCCGTCGGGCGGGAGCTTCGCCCTCTACGGTGCGGCGGACGGCGCGGGACTTCGGGAGGCGCGAAAAAAGATAGGGGCGGTCATCGAGACCCCCGCCGTCTATCCAACGATGAGCGCCGCCGGCAACCTCGCCATGCAATGCCGCATAAAGGGGGTAAGAGACAGGGCGTGTATCGGGGAACTGCTGGAAACGGCGGGGCTTGCGGATACCGGCAAAAAGAAAGCGCGCGATTTTTCCCTCGGGCAGAAAGCCCGGCTTGCCCTCGCCCTCGCGTTGGTAGGCGATCCGGACTTTCTCCTGTTGGACGAACCGGCAAACGGTCTCGACCCGGAAGGCATTATCGAAATGCGGGAACTGCTGGTACACCTCTCCCGCGAAAAGGGAAAAACCATTCTTGTCTCAAGCCATATTCTTTCGGAGCTTTCCCGTGTGGCGACCCATTACGGCTTTATCAATAACGGCGCGTTGATTAAAGAGATAACCGCCGCCGGTATTCAGGCGGACGATGATGCGGGACTCGAAGAATACTATATGCGCCTTATCGGGGGCGCACAAAAATGAAACACCTTTTAAGCGCTAATTTTTTCCGGCTTCGTAAAGGCAGGACGTTCTATATATTCCTCGCACTGTCCGCCCTGTTCGCGTTTGGCTTAATCGCCCTCACCCGCTTTATGATGTGGATGAAGGCCGCGCAAAATAGTTTTCTTTCCTCACAAATGCCGGAGGGTGATTTAAGTGAAGCCCTGGAAAATCTTACGGTGTTCAAATTTCTGCTCTACGGCTTTGACTTTTCCAACGGCCTGGGTATCGTGGCGGTTGTCGCCATAGCCCTGTTTGCGGGCCGCGAGTTTTCCACCGGCATAATCCGCAACAAAATAATCGCGGGACACTCCAGAGCCGCCGTGTATCTTTCCACATGCGCCGCATCCACGGCGCTTGCCTTCGCTGTTATGGCGGTCTACGCCCTCATCATGCTTGTTGTGGGATTGCCGTCCGTCGGGCTGGGAAGCGCCCCGCCCCCGGCGCTGATACTACGGCAGTATATCGCCGGATTGTGTATTACCGCCGTTTCAGCAAGCGTCGCGAATTGCTGCGCCCTGCTTTCGCGGAACAACATCGCGGCGCTTCTTGTCAACCTCGGCGTAGTCTACGGGTTGGTTATCATACTGTCTCTGCTCGATTTTTTCTCAATGGTAAGAACGGACGCGAAACCCGTGGTTGACGCGGTAAAAAGCGTGGTGTATGTGGGACAATTTATGCTCATTGGCGATGAATTCACCATTACCTACTTTTTGAAAACGCTTGTTTCATCGCTTGTTTCATTATGTGTGATAAACGCCGCCGGCTGCGCGGTATTCAATACATTGGACATAAAATAATTTTTTACATCAGTAAAATTTTATGTCGAAGGAGAATTATATGTTGACAGAAAAATTGTTGGTTGCAAGCGCGGTTATGGCGCTTGCGAGCGGCCCGGCGCTTTTCGCCGCCGGGAACAAGGATCGGGGTAATGGAGAGATTACCACAGTGGAACACAGGCCCCCCGTATTTGAAGCCCTGTACATTCGGGCAAACGCCGATGTGAAGGTGCACCGGGCGGACGCACCGCGGATTCGTATCACCGCCCCTTCACATCTGCACGAACAGATTGAACTGCGGACCAAGAAAAACGAACTGGAAATTCGCGTGAAAGGAAAAGAAGAAAAATTGCCGCGTTTTTCCGTTGACGTGTATACGCCGCCC
>JAIRSS010000086.1 GCA_031255315.1 Spirochaetaceae bacterium | reverse complement strand
CGTCGTCATGGCGTGGATCCTGAACCAGATCACCAGCGTCGCCGGGGGGCAAAACCAGGAGATTATCGAAGGGGCCACTATGCTGTTGGCAGTGGCCGTCCTCTTTTATGTCAGTAACTGGATGGTTTCCAAAGCCGAAGCGGAAGCCTGGACCGGTTATATAGAAAGCAAAGTCAAGTCCTCTATTACACGGGGCAGTATGTTTTCCCTGGCCTTTGCTGCCTTTCTGGCGGTTTTCCGGGAAGGCGCCGAAACCATTCTCTTTTACCAGGCTCTGCTGGCCAGTACCGAAAAATATATCAATATGGTGTGGGTGGGTCTGGGCGTCGGCATTGTTCTTCTGGTTATCATCTATATCCTGATTAGGGCTGTAAGCTTCCGGCTTCCATTAAAGCCCTTTTTCTTGGGTACCAGTATCCTGCTTTTTGCCATGTCCATTACTTTTGCCGGCAACGGGATTAAAGAATTGCAAGAGGGGAATGTTATTGGGGTTAGTCCGGTACCGGGAGTTGCTTCTATTGATATTTTGGGGATATATCCCACCTTAGAAACCCTTATCCCGCAGGCGGCGCTTCTCGTAATTACCGTGGTTACCTTCGTCATTCAGATCCGCCGGTGGAAGGGCGCCAGCGCGCCTGCCGCGGCATAGGGGAGCGCGGGCCCCGGTAGTTTTATAGGCATTAACTCTGGCCGTTGGGTCATGAGAATTTTTTATAAGGAGTAGTACTATGAAAATCAAAACACTGATGGTACTTCTTTTGACTGCGTTTTGCGTTTCCTTCGCTTTTGCCGGCGGGGCGCAGGGTGGCGGAACCAGGCCCGCCAGTATGGTAAACCCTGGCGAAGAGGCTGGGTTTGAGGAATTCCCTTTAGGGGACGACTTTGAATTAGGGCCCCTTAATGTAGCGGGGGTGTATTTCCAGCCGGTAGATATGCTCCCCGCCGATGCGGGGCTTCCCGCATCCCAGTCGGACATGCACATGGAAGCGGACATTTCCGCCGGGGAAAACGGTCTTGGTTTTGGGGTAGGGGACTTTGTGCCGTACCTGACAGTCCGGTACGAGATTATCCGGTCAACCGGCGAAAGTGTTGAGGGGACTTTCATGCCCATGAACGCCAGCGACGGCCCCCACTATGGCGCTAACATCAAACTGCCCGGCTCCGGCGGTCCGGGATCCTACACGGTGCGGTTCCTTATCCAGAACCCCGAAGCCCAGGGGTATGTACTCCATGTGGATCAGGAAACCGGCGTTCCCGGCAGATTCTGGGGCGCTCCTCTGGAGGCGGTGTGGACGGTAGACTACGCAGGTCCGGCCTGGTAGAATACTGACCCGTGCGTACGTACAACCGTCAGGCCGCCCGGCGGCCCGGCGGTTGGTTTTTCCGGCGTACAGCGGGTTACACAAGAGAGGGGAACCATGCTGAGATACCTCATCCAGGTGGTGGAGAATTTACTGGCCACCGGGATACTGACCGCGCTGTTATGGGCGGCGGCGGATAAAGAAGGCGGTAAACGCCGGAAGCGCCTGGCCCTGTGGGGCTGCGCCGCCGGTACGGGAGCGGCCCTTATTGTTGCGGTGCTCCGGCGGACCACCGCCCTTATCAGCCGGGGATTTTTCAATCTGTGGATTTTATCCTTCGCCATTGTATGTGGAATCTTCTTTATTTTTGTTCTTTGGGGAGGGGCGCGGAAGTTTCCCGGCAAACTGCCCGGTTTGCGAAAACAGCCCGCCTTCGCCCGGACCGCGGCCCAGGCCGTTCCTGATTATGCAGGCGGCCTTCTCATGGGGGCGCTGTTGTTTTACGCCCTGCCGGTTATTTTTCTGTATCCTACCGAATTTGTCTTAGCCGGACAAAGCGTATTCAGTACCGATTTTCTGTTTAAGCTCATCGGGTTTACCGGGGGATTGCTGACGGTCGTCCTCTCCAGTCTTGCCGTGTATAAAACCGGAAAGGCCGCCTCCCTCAGGTTTGTTAAAGTCCTCCTTACCATCGCCCTCCTGGTTAATATCTGCAACCAGGGAATCGTCATCGTACAGTTCCTCCTGGCCCGGCGCATCATTCCCATGATCCGCTGGATCTTCAGGCTTATTGTGGCGGCGGTTAATAATAACATCGTTTTTCTTTACGTCTTGATGGGGATGAGTTTCCTGCTCCCCCTCGCCGTGTTCAGTTCAGCCCTGAAAAAGGCGCCCCCGGGAAAAAATCCCGCCGAGGGCCGGAAAATCCGCGCCGTCCGCAGGATGAACCGGCGCTGGTGCGCCGTTGTAACCGCGGGCTTTGTCATTTCGGTCTTGACCCTCACGGTCGTCAAGGAGTACAGCCAGCGGGGGGTTGAGCTTTCGCCCGCGGAACCCATGACGCTGGCGGGGGAGGAAATTCTTATCCCCATCACCCAGATAGAAGACGGCCATCTCCACCGGTTTGCGTATATCACATCGGATAACACGGAGGTGCGCTTTATCGTCATTAAAAAAAACGCGGCGGCCTATGGAGTGGGCCTTGACGCTTGCGATATCTGCGGCGCCACCGGGTATTATGAACGGAAAAACCAGGTCATCTGCCGGCTCTGCGATGTGGTGATGAACATCTCCACTATCGGCTTCCCGGGGGGGTGCAATCCCGTCCCCCTGGCCTACGCCCTGCGGAGCGGGTCTATGGTGATAGAAACAATTAATCTGGAAAACGAAAAAAACAGATTTAAATAGGAGAGAACGGCCATGTTTTGGAGAATGGTTAGGGGGGCCCTTTTCAGACAAAAGGGGAAGATGCTTATGGTGGCCTTCACTATCGCCCTGGGCGCGTCCCTGGCGACGGCCATGCTGAACGTGATGCTCGATGTGGGGGATAAGGTAAATCAGGAACTGAAAACCTACGGGGCGAATATCAACGTCCTTCCCCGGGGGGCCTCGCTGTTGGACGACCTTTACGGGGTAAGCGAAGGCTCCGGGGTGTCGGATAAGTATCTCAATGAGGCGGAACTGGGGAACATCAAAACCATCTTTTGGGCCTTCAATATCGTCGATTTCGCCCCGTACCTGAACGTCCGGGCCCGTCTTGTTTCGGCCCCCGGCGGCGGGGAGGTAAAACTGGCGGGAACCTGGTTCAACCATCATTTGGAACTGCCCACGGGCGAATCCCTGGATACGGGGATGCGGAACCTGAAAAGCTGGTGGGATGTGCGGGGCCGGTGGCTCTCCGACAACGACGCCGGGGCGGTCATGGTTGGAGAGGCGGCGGCGGCGAAGTACGGCCTTGATCTGGGGGATACGGTGGATTTCCAAACGGCCGTACAAACTGCTGCGTTCCAGGCCGGGACGGAAGGCCGGGAATTTACCGTGGCCGGGATCTTCAGCGCCGGCGGCGATGAGGATGAGGATTTTTACCTTCCTCTGGCAAGCGTTCAGGAATTGGCGGCCAGGCCGGGTCTGGTGAGCCGGGTGGAGGTGAGCGCCCTTACCACCCCGGACAACGAGCTTTCCCGCCGGGCGGCTCAGGACCCCGGGACCCTTTCCATCAAGGAATGGGAAACCTGGTATTGCACTGCATACGTGAGCGCCATCTGTTATCAGATTGATGAAGTGATAACTGACGCGGTTTCCAAACCCGTCCGGCAGGTGGCGGAGTCTGAAGGGGCCATCCTGGAAAAGACCCAGCTCCTCATGCTCCTCATCACTATCTTGAGCTTGGCCGGTTCCGCCCTGGGTATATCCAACCTGGTTACCGCCAGCGTGATGGAACGGGCCGCAGAGATAGGGCTGCTCAAGGCGGTGGGGGCTTGCGAGGCCCCAATCTCCGCCCTGGTTCTGGCGGAGATCCTCATCACCGGCATTCTGGGCGGGACGGCCGGTTATTTCGCCGGCCTGGGGTTTGCCCAGATAATCGGGCAATCGGTCTTTGGCGCCGCCATCGACATCAAACCCATGGTGATCCCCCTCGTGGCGGTGCTGGTGTTCCTGGTAACCATGGCGGGAAGCGTCCCGTCAATACGGCTCCTCCTTTCCCTTCGCCCGGCGGAGGTGCTTCATGGCAGGTAAGCGGGCATGAACAGACAGCGCTTTTATATGAAGATGGTGGTAAGCTCTCTGCTCCGCCGCCGTTCCCGGATGATCGTGGCCCTTTTGGCGGTGGCGGTCGGGGCGACTATCCTGTCGGGGCTTATCACGATCTATTACGACATCCCCCGTCAGATGGGCCAGGAATTCCGGTCCTACGGGACGAATTTCGTGATACTCCCCGGGGGGAGCGAGGCGGTTATGGAAAGCCGGACCGTCCAGGCGGCTCTGGACAGCCTCCTGCGCTATCTTCCCGCCGCGGACCTCATCGGGGCCGCGCCCTACCGGTACCGCATGGTGAAGATCAACGAACAACCCTTCATGGCCGCCGGGACCCGGCTGGAGGAGGCCCGGAAAACCAGCCCCTACTGGTTTGTGTCGGGCCGCTGGCCGGAGGATCCCGGCGAAGCCCTTATCGGGCAGGAAGTGGCGGATATGATCCGGCTCTTGCCCGGAAGCGGGTTTACCATCAAGGGAACCAGCCCTTCCGGGGCGCCCTTCAGCCGGGACTTCGTGGTTTCAGGGGTCATGCAGTCAGGCGGGACCGAGGAAGCTTTCATCTTCATGGCGCTGGAAGATTTTGAGGCCCTGATCGGGGAGGCGGGAAGCATTGACGTGGTGGAGTGCAGCGTCTCCGCTCCCACGGAAACCCTGGAAGCCCTCGCCCAACAGATAGGCGCGGAGGTGGGCGGCGTAAGCCCCCGGCTGGTGAAGCGGGTTACCGAATCGGAGGGGGCGGTCCTCACGAAGCTCCAGTCCCTGGTGTACCTGGTAACCGTGATCGTCCTTCTGCTCATTATGATCTGCGTGGCCACCACCATGATGGCGGTGGTAACGGAACGCCGTAAGGAGATAGGCCTGCGGAAAGCCCTGGGAGCGGCCAAGCGCAGCCTGGCGGCGGAATTCCTGGGAGAGGGAATCTTCCTGGGCGGCCTGGGGGGGCTTTTGGGGGCGGTCTTCGGGTTTGTCTTCGCCCAGGCGGTGGCCCTTAACGTGTTTAACCGGTCCGTAACCTTTTTGCCCCTGCTCCTTCCGGTTACCGTGCTGGCTTCGGTGGCCATCACCGGCGCCGCCTGTATCATCCCGGTGCGGAACGCCGCCGAAGTAGACCCGGCGATTGTTCTGAGGGGAGAGTGAACAGCCTTGGCTGCGGGCGCGGTACGGGAAATGCGTTCATATTTTTGTGATGGAGTGTAGGATGGATTTACTGGAATTAAAAGATATTTCTAAATTCTACGGGCAGCTCAAGGCCCTGCAAAACATCAATCTGACGGTGAAGCAGGGGGAATGGCTTGCTATCATGGGGCCTTCCGGGTCGGGGAAAACCACGATGATGAACATCATCGGCTGTATGGATAAGCCTTCGGCGGGAGCGGTGATTCTGGACGGCGTGAATATTTCCAGGGAGAGCGAGCGGAACCTGACGACTATCCGGCGGGATAAGATCGGCCTTATCTTCCAGCAGTTCCACCTGGTGAATTATCTTACCGCCCTGGAAAACGTGATGGTGGCCCAATACTACCACAGTATACCCGACGAGAAAGAAGCCCTGGAAGCCCTGGACCGGGTGGGCCTGTCTTCCCGGGCCCGGCACCTTCCCAGCCAGCTTTCCGGGGGGGAGCAGCAGCGGGTCTGTATAGCCCGGGCCCTTATCAACTACCCCATGCTGATCCTGGCGGACGAACCCACGGGAAACCTGGACGAGGCCAACGAGCAGATCGTCATCGACATTTTCAAGCAACTCCATGCCGAAGGCAGTACCATCATCGTGGTAACCCACGACCCGGAAGTAGCGGAGGACGCGGAACGAACCGTGGTACTGGAACACGGACGGATAGCCCGGATTGTCGAAAACCACGCCCCCCCCGGCAAGGGCCTAAAGGAAACCCGGGATCCCGGATGAGGAGGAAGACGCTTATGGGCAAGGAGCGATTGTACGTTTTTGGGCTCTTGTTATTGACGGTGACGCTGCTTCCCGGCTGCGGAGCGCGGGGATATAAGGACGGGATCTATCCCGGCAGGAGCGGCCCCGACGACGACGGCGCCTTTGGGGAAGTAACCATTACCATCGCGGGGGGGAAGATCGCGGACTGCGGCTTCCTTACCCGGCAGAAGGACGGTTCGATCAAGGACGAGAACTACGGCAAGATAAACGGGGAAATTTCCAACCAGTCCTACTACGATAAGGCCCAGCTTGCGGTCCGGGCCATGGAAGGGTA
>JAIRSS010000001.1 GCA_031255315.1 Spirochaetaceae bacterium | reverse complement strand
GACGGGATGATGTACTCAATGACCAGGTTCCGCACGTGGCTGCTGAAGCGCATGAATTCGAGGGTCTCCTTGTCCAGTTCCACGGCGTAGTATTGCTCGATGATCCGCACTACGCCGCCTGTGATGGTTACAATCCTGAAGGTTGTCGGCATCTCCGGCGACTCGAGTTCGGCGTTGATAAAGTGCAGGGCGATGCTTACGGCCTCGGCTTCGGGCAGTTGTATGCCCCGTTCCCGGCTGATTATCTCCAGGGCTTCCACGCCGGTTTTGAATTCGCCGGGGTATATGTGCCGCACGTCCAGTTGCAGGGGCGACTGCGTCGGGACATCATCGTTCCGGGGCAGTTCCAGGGTTACGGACAGGTGATCGGCAAGGGCCACGACGATGCTGGGGTTCAGCTTGACTTGCAGGGCGGCTTTGCCGTGGTCAACGATCTTGCTTGCCAGGAGCATGTATTCGTAGGGGAGGCCGGACAAAGTGCTGGCGAATTGGTTTATGTGGGCGCTTTCCTGGGGGACAAAGACTTTCTCGGCAAGAGCCATGTCAACTTCCGCGCCCTGCCGGGTTTGGAAGCCGATGCCTTTGCCCAGCACGATGACCTCTTGTCCGTTGTCTTTGGCGAGGATGATATTATTGTTGTATTTTCTGATATTTTGCACCCCACGCTCCTTTTGGGCAAAAAAAATGACCTAAACCGACGGCCTCATACGAGGCGCCCCCTGGGACAAGTCCTTGGAGCGTACATCCATCAGTTTAGGTCATGCCCGGGTCAAGCCCGGTAACAATCCTATATCTAGTGTATTAAAGGTTTACCGGGTTGTCAACGTACCGCGCCGGCTTTATGCGCAATCTCACCCCCCGGAGGTTTGCCGCGCTCTAACGGCAGTAACGCCAGCGCCAGGGCGATGGGCAGGATAAGCGCCAGGTCCGCCTGGTTCTGCTGGTAAAACCAGGGCAGGAGCTTGAGCGCCATACTCAGGACGCCGCCCAGGAATACATAGGTCCAGAGTATCCTGAGCAGGTTCTCAGGAGAAACCCTGGGCGGACGGAACCGTTTCCGTTTTTCCGGGCGTTTCGCGCGGCTGCGCCCCCGCGCCGCCATAACGCCCAGGGGGACCGCCGCTAACAGCAGGGGGTTGGCGTAGATGAGGTTGCTGTTGTGGTAGGTGTAATCGTGGTTCGTGAACAAAGCCATGAAAAAGAGGAGGGCGCCGGCTGTGCCAAAAAAGAGCCCGAAGAGCGCGTGGGAAACGCCCAGGAGGACGCGTCCTGCCGCGGGCCGCCTGCGGCGGATAGCGGAAAACACCCCTAACAGGATGACGGCGGCCAGGCTCACGGCAAGCGTTCCGGGCCACAGTTTGCAGGGGGCCGCGAGAACCGGAGGGCGGTTTACCGACCGGTTCACCGCTTCCACCGAGGTTACCAGCTTCCGGACCCTGCCGTCAGGATCACGGTAGGTGAAATCCTGGATGCAGTCGCCTATTTTTTGGGGCAGAAACATTTCCTGCCACACGGTAGTGGGAGCGTCTATGTCCTGGCCCATCCAGAAGTTGAGTATCCAGTCATAAAACGGGGAGGACCAGAGATGCCGCTTGATTTGCTGCCGCAGGGTATACTGCCCCGGGGCGGCGCCGAAGGCCGCGTTGAATTGGCCGTCTGTCGCGATGTCCAGGATGTCCCGTATTCGTGTGGCGCAGTTGTCTTTGAAGTGGTGGTAGTAGTAGTTCCGGTTTTCCGGAAGGATGTTCCATTCGGCGAACCGGCGTATTTCTTCTTTCTTGTGATCCGGCAGGTCCAGCATATACACGGTGATGTCCCGGTTCGTAGCGCGGTACTGCCGGAACGCCGAATCGGACGGGGAAGCGCCGCACCGGTAGATGAGCCGCCCAAAGGCAAAATTCACAAAAAAGTGGTCGGCGTCAAACGAGAAGATGCCCCAGTCGTAGAAACGGCTCTTTCCGGTAACGGCGTCTTCTATAATCAGGGCGGCGTGGCCCCATCTGAAGTAAAGCTGATCGCCCGGCCCCATGACGGCTACCTTGATCGTGAGGTAGCCGCCCCTGCTGCCGGCTCCTTCAGTCTGGGAAAAAGCGGGAAAAACGGACGCCGTCAGGAACAACGCGGCTGCAATGAACGCGCGGAACGCCGCCGTAAGGGATGCATGGCGTATCATGCCGCCATTCTGCATGATAACGGGGGTTCTGGCAACCGGGACGGCGCCTTACCGGTTCATCCAGCGGAACCGCCTCTGTAGACAACTTTTGCGGGACAGGGTAGTGTTGCGGGTATGAACAATACTGCGCGGGCGGCCCTCCAGGAGGGTTATACGGAACCGGTGAGGGATGTTCTGTGGGGTCATGTGTACCTTACCCCCGCTCTGGCGGCGCTGCTTCGTTCTCATGCTTTTACGCGGCTTTCCCGGATATTTCAGCTCGGCCCGGCATACGGGGTGTACCCCGGCGCCACCCATACCCGGGCGGCCCACTCTATCGGGGTGTACCACCTGGCCCGGCGCCTCCTGCTTAACCTGGCGGAGCGGGGCGCTGATTCCTGGTTCAGCGCCCTCGGGGTTCGTTCTTTCCTGTGCGCCGGGCTCCTCCATGATTTGGGGCATTTCCCCTATACCCACTCTCTCAAGGAATTGTCCCTCATCCCCCACGAGATCCTTACCGCCAACCTTATCCGCGCCGAACCCTTGAGAAGCCTGGTTGGGGCGGCCGGCGCCGATCCCGATATGACCGCCGCCATTGTGGATACCCGCGAAAGCGGCGGCGCGGATTCACAGGACGGCGAGTTGTCTTTTTACCGGCGGCTCCTTTCCGGCGTCCTTGACCCGGATAAACTGGACTATCTGAACCGGGACGCCCGGTATTGCGGGGTCCCCTACGGCGCTCAGGATGTGGATTATATCTATAGCCGGCTCCACCCTCATTTGGAACGGGGCGTAGATATTGACTCCCGGGGCATACCCAGTGTGGAAGCCGTCCTGTTTTCCAAGTACCTCATGTACCGGACGGTTTACTGGCACCGGTCCGTCCGTTCCTCCACCGCCATGATCAAGACGGCGGTTCTGGCCGGCCTGCGGGACGGGATTTTTTCCGAAGAAGCCCTGTATAATCTGGATGATCAGGGGCTTTTCGGCCTCCTTGCGGAAGGCGCTCACCCCCGCTTCTCCCTTGCCCGGCAGGTCCGGGACGGGTGTTGTTACGCGGCGGCCGCGGAATTTCCTTTTATTGAGGCGGAACACGGATATTTGATGGACATTACGGCCCGTTTCCGGTACGAGGAAGCCCTTGCGGAAAAACTCTCGCGTTTTTCCGGCGGGACGGGGGCTCAGGCAATAGGTCCGGGGGAACTCATCATTGATATACCTGAGCCGGTTTCTTTTGAGACCGGCCTGTATGTCCGGGACGAAGGATGTTATTTTACTGAAAGCAGCGGAGTTTTTTCAAAGGACGTTGTGGAAGGATTTATCAAATCATTGCGGATTATTCGGATCTTTATAGACCCGGTTCACGAAAACAGGGTACAATTACACAAGACAGCGGATATATTGTATAGTTATAAACGTTGGCTGTGCTGACAAGGGGGATCCATGTATACAGAGATTCACAACACCATTGAAGATATTGTTTACGCCCAGGTTACTGAAATCTGTAACGCTATAGAAAGCAACAAACAGGATGAACTATGTACCTGCCGTCAATGCCGTGTTGATACGGTCTGTTATGTGTTAAATCGCATCGAACCGCATTATATCAGTTCTAACCGGGGGATTGCCCGGGCGTGGCGGAGGACCTTAGCCCGTCAGCAGAAGGAAGCGGAAATCGTCAGTCTTATCTATAAAGGCATCAAGCAGGTTAATCATAACCGGCGCCCGTTCACCGATCACGGGAGCGGGGGCCGGAATATCAGCGGGACGGTTTCGAGCATCCCGGTGTTCAGCATCCCTGCCATCATCGGGTGCGTCTTCAACGGCCGTAATTTTGCGCCCCTGGCTGAGGCGTCGGTAGAACTCCTCCGTAACGGGGAGCTTGTGGTAATGAAAGACGCCGCCTGGCGAAACCCCTTCCTGGTAATGCCCAATATCGAAGGGACGTTTACGTTCTGGCCCGCTTCTATCCCTGCGGCGTCGATCAATATCAACAAAGTTTTTGAGTTTTCGGTTAAGGTTGAAGCGTCCGGTTTGGAATCCCTGACGCATTTCTTCACCATTCCGGTTATAAGCGAACTCCAGACTGCGGATGTGTATTCTATGGAACGGTCTTTCAAACTTCCTAATCTTTATCTGTTCCCCGAAGGGGATAGAGACGACGATTTCTAAAGAAATTCGGGGAGGCGGGACTCGAACCCGCGGCGTCTGGTTCCCAAAACCAGTGGCGTAACCACTCGCCAACTCCCCGATGGCTCTACTATACCGTAAATCCGGAGGGGTGTCAATTTTCCTCACGACGCGGGGTGCAGTTTTTTTTGGGGGCATTTAGGCAGCCATGATAAAGTCCCGAACCGAAGCGCCCCAACTTCCACTTGCTTCCTTGGCCTTAAGTGTTACCTTCTCCTGGGCATTGGCCTCATTCCACCTCATCCCCGCCTGTTTACATCGTTTTTGTACCACCGTTTTGTTCCCGCTCTCTATCGGCCCGGACCCTATGTACTACCCTTGCCTCTTATATTCGGCGTAATCTATTTTCTTCATAGGTGTACGGGTTTACCACCCCCGCCGGAAATGTTTTCCCCTTATACCCTTCCAACCGCCTCAGCGCTTCCTCTCCCCGGCTGTTCCGTAACAGCTCAATA
>JAIRSS010000256.1 GCA_031255315.1 Spirochaetaceae bacterium | reverse complement strand
ATATGCCCGCGCATTTGAGTTTATGTACTCGAATTGTTCGTTCCTGTTGGGATTTGGCTCTCCAACCTGGAGCATTTTTCGGTTGCCCTGCTTGCTGTATCCGTTGGCTTCGAGTATCTTGCCAACCGTCACATAGCTCATGGCGATCCCCTTTTTACCCAATTGCCCGGCTGGTTTCCGCAAACTTTCCGTTGTGTAAGACAACACTTTTCCCGGATTGCCATAGGTTGCCGCGTTTACTGTTTCCAAAATCTTATCAACGGCCTCAGGATGATCCTTTTCTATGAGGCGCCTTCCCCCGCCGGAAGCACGGACCCCCTCCTCTGTCCATCCCTTCCAGGCGCTCCCTGATACCCCGTTTTATCGTATTTTTTGACGCGCCGCTGACACGGTGTACTATTGCTGTTCCGCATCGTATTTTTTGACGCGCCGCTGACACGGTGTACTATTGCTGTTCCGCTACGGCCATATGCCAACGCCTCGCTCGCGAGAAACAATCTCCTTTGCTTTTCATCGAGCAATGGTACCATCATTTTTATCCGCTCTTCCATCCCGGTATCACCCCCACTCCTTAAGATGTCGCTGTCGTATCATTTTTTCCTAATAGGTCAAGTTGTTTTTTTACAATTCCTTAAGGAGGGTAGGGTAGGTGGACAAATCGAAAAGATTCGGAAGGAATAAGATGAAATAACAGATACTGCCATCAACTGTTTTGAGGGGTTCACAAACCCAAGCCTCCGGCTGGACCGTCTGACCGGCCCGTGTGCTAATATCGTCAAACCCGTGTGGCTGCGCCGTGAGTATTCCCCGTTCACACCCTATGGCGGCACGTTTTTCTCCCTGTAAAATTGTTGCGCGGGACCTTGCACGACCCCGGTAATTTCCCGTATTGTTTTCATCATGAGCGCTTCTTTATTCTGGCGGTTTACCAATTTCATCTTAAACCTATGAGAACAATGTACCGATTGGCGGCCGGGTTTCTGCTGGTTCTTGTTTCCGCGTGTTCAACTCTTCCTCCAGGGGAGCGGGGAGATCTTTCGATTGAGCCTGTACGAGCAGCCAGTATTCCTGCAATAGTACCCCGTTGGCAGCCTATAAGCGCGAGGGGGGAAGTCGCTGTTTTTGCGGGGAAGGTCGAAGCCCCCCGTTTGGAATTTTGGGCTCTTAAGATCGAGAGGGACTCCGGGATGGAAGACCGCCTGGTGGGGGATACGGACATAAAGACTCCCCCTGCTTTGGAGGAAAAACCGGTATTGCGGATTCTGTTGGGTCCTGGAGCCGGATTCCTTCGGCCCGGCTATGTTCTAAGCACCCGTGTCTCAAGTTTTGTTCGGGATAACGGCCTCTTGGCGGGGATCAACACAGTCCCCTTTGACCCCTCATCAAGACGGGAAGGGGAGGAGCGGCGGGTAGTGGGGATCGCCGTCATTGAGGGAAAAGAGATCTCCCCGCCGGCGCCTCGCTACGACGCCTTACTCTTTTATCAGGACGGAAGGGCGGCGATTGTGAACCAGGGGGAACTTGGCGCCGAGCCGTCTTCCCGGGATATTCTCTATGCTGTTGGGGGATTTCACTGCCTCCTCCGGGATGGGGAACTGACGGAACGGGCCCTGCAAAAGGCGGCGGGCCCCCGCTACGCCCGGAGCGCCGCGGGACTTTCAAATGGGGGCAAGACCTTGTACCTTATCGCTATTAACGGCGGACTCCCCGGCAACAGGGGGGCTACCGAAGCGGAGACCGCGCTCATTCTTAAACAACTGGGGGCGCGGGATGTTCTTAACTTGGATGGCGGGGGATCCAGCGCTCTGGCCCTTCGGTTTCCGCGAGATACGGTAAAAATCTTAAACACCCCCAGTCACGGAGGTTTCCCCGGCCAGGAAAGAGCGGTGGCGCTATGCCTTGGAATTGGATTTTATCCAGCCGCGGACGAGGAACCGTCCTCATACGTGAATGGGTCCCAAAACTAATTGACGGCGCCCCAACCTGCGGGATTTTGGGAAAACCGCTATAGCTAAACTATCTGGTCATGGATATACTCATATTGGTAAAAATCACTATATTTTTTGGAGGGAACAATGACTGCGCGTATCGCAATGAAAACACCCCTGGTAGAGATGGACGGAGACGAGATGACCAGAATTCTCTGGGAACTGGTAAAAGAAAAACTCATCCTGCCCTGGGTGGACCTTAAAACCGAATACTACGACCTGGGCCTAAAAAACCGGGACGCTACAAATGACGAAGTTACCGTCAGAGCCGCGGAAGCTATACTGCGTCTGGGGGTGGGGGTGAAATGTGCGACTATCACCAGCAACGCCGCCCGCAAAGCTGAGTACGGCCTGAAAAACTTGCATCCCAGTCCTAACGCTACCATCCGGGCCGTTCTGGACGGCACGGTGTTCAGAAAACCTATAACCGTGTCCTGCGTTAAACCCACCATCGCCTCCTGGAAAGCGCCTATCGTTATAGGGCGCCACGCCTACGGCGATGTGTATAAAAACGCCGAAATGATCATCCCCGGTCCGGGTAAAGTGGAATTGATCTATACATCGGAAGACGGCCGGGAAAAACGCGCCCTCACCGTGGCGGATATGAAGGGCCCCGGTATAGTTCAGGGCATACACAACCTGGACGACTCTATCGGCAACTTCGCCCGATCCTGTTTCAGGTACGCTCTGAATGAAAAGATCCCGATTTGGTTTGCGGCCAAGGACACGATCTCCAAAACCTACGATGGGCGGTTCAAAGAAATATTCAACCATATTTACGAAACTGAATTCAAGGACCAGTGTGAAAAAGCGGGGGTTTCCTATTTTTATACCCTTATAGACGATGTAGCAGCCAGGGTGGTCAAGGGCGAAGGCGGATTCCTCTGGGCCTGCAAGAATTATGACGGCGATGTGATGAGCGACATGGTCGCCAGCGCCGCCGGGAGCCTTGCCATGATGACCAGCGTCCTTTTGTCTCCCTCTGGAGCGGTGGAATACGAGGCCGCCCACGGGACGATACAGCGGCATTACTACCGCTGGCGGAAGGGCGAGAAGACCAGTTCCAACCCCGTCGCCCTCATTTTCGCGTGGACCGGCGCCCTGGCAAAGCGGGGGGATGTTGACGGGCTTTCAGACCTGGCCGCCTTTGCCCGGGGTCTGGAAAACGCTGCGATACGCGCCATAGAAGAAGGGGACATGACCGGCGACCTTGCGTGTCTGGCGGATCCCAAACCGGCGAAGATACTCAATTCCTGGGAATTCATAGAGGCGGTTGCGAGCCGGGTAACGGGTTCTCTCTCTTGATTTCCCGACAGTTACAATGACGCCCCGCCCCGTGCTACCGTATATGTTCAAGCAGCGTCGAGACAGGCGCTATAGAATAGCCCTGCTGTATGAGCGCGTCCAGCAGTACGCCGAGGCGGGTATAGAGGTAGTCGGGGCGGCCTCCGGCAAGGAGGCCCAACCGTATAGGAATGATAGAGCCGGGACGCTTTTGTTCCATTATAGAGTCTATCATATCCGAAGCGGAATATTGGCTCATCCCGCTTCGTCCCGCGTCTTCGCGGCTTACCCAGTCCATGGGGTCTACATCCCGGCCGATTGTTATGTACCCTGTCTGGGAAGCGGCTTCAATGATTTCGGTTGAAGCCGTGTAGTACGGAGCGTGCCAGATAAGGCTGAGTTCGTGTCCCGTAGCGGTAAAGAATTCATCTTCATTCCGGGCAAGGCCCCGGGTGATAAAATCGCTTTGAATACGGTACCGGGCGTCGGATAAGTCGATGAGGGCGAAGAACATGGAGGCCGCTTCATGGCCCGCCGCCACGATATCCCGGGCTGCGGCGGGATGGCGGCGTATGAATTCCCCGTTAAGAAAGAAGGTCGCTGTAACGCCAAAACGCCGGAGGGTCTCCAGGACGCCGGGTAATCCCGTTATGTCATCGTAGAGGTCAAAGCAGATCGCTGCTTCCCGTAAGTCCCGCCGGGAGGAATAGGCAATGGGTTCTCCCGGACCCGGAGGGGCTTCCTCGCGGATCGGGTCGTCATCAGGGTATGACAGAGGGAAACCGCCGCCTGGAAGCAGCGGGGATGTCCCAACGGAAGCGGTGTTTCGTATCATCGGAATATTTTCGTAGGGACCGGAAACCTGGCGTTCCAGGTAGACCCGGTAACGGCCGGAGATCTGGGAAACAGGACGCATCCCGGGACTGGACGCTTCTATCCAGGGTGTGCGGCCGTCGGTAACGTACCAGAGCCCATCGGATTGGGCAAGGATGCGTTCTCCTCATTCCTCGAAACCGCACTGGTCCGCGGAAGAGATGCAGATCAGCTCCCGCCGCGGAGGAGCGGTTGACGAGGCTGAGGAGTCAAACCGTATCCGTTCAATACGGGAACTGTCGCCGGCAACCAACTCCTGATTTCCAAGCCACAGGCAGGCGTAGGCGGGACGGGCGCTTAGAGTACGCAAGGCCCGCCAGGAAGCGTAATCGTACAGGATGATACCCCGCTCACCCCAGAATACAACCCGTGTCCCGTCGGGAGACAGGACCGCTTCGGAACCTGCCGGAGATTCCAGCGTTTGGAAGACTACGCCGCCTCCCCCTGGCTGAGCGCCCAGCCGGTAGGCGGTAACGACGGCCCCCTCTGTTCCGGGAACCGAGACGAGTACCGTGATTTGCCCCTGGGGAGACCAAAGAACCGAAAGATTATACCCTGACCGGGGAAGCATGATGTACGGAAAGGATGAAGCTCCGGCTGGGCCATAATCATCAACGCCTAAGGGGTAATAAAAAATATTTTGCCCGCCTTTGGAAAGGAGTATGCTTCGGGAATCCGGGGCAATCCAGAAAGAGTCGAAGTTGTAGTCGAATTCATAGGGGATTTTACCCGCCGGCAGACCGATTTCCAGAAAGTCCGCGTACACCGTCCGGGCAAAGAGTTCGGATCCCCGGATCCGGTATACGGTGGAACCTTTTAGGTAGAAAAAATCCCCGCCCCTGGTCCAGTAAACAGAACTGATGGTTCCTTCTCCAATAAGGCGGTACCGTTCATCCACGGAAAACGTTGTAGTGGCGTTGATGCTGTGGTAGTAGAGGCGGTTTCCCCGGCTGTACACGAAAACCCGGGAATCGGGACTCCAACTCGCGGGAAAATACGCGCCGGGCCGTTCCACATTGGCTGAAACATGCGTTCTTGCCCCTGTTTCCGTATTGATGATGAGGAGGTTGCCATAGGCGGCGGTAACGGGCTCCACGTAGAGGATCCACCGGCCGTCGCTGGAAACAACCATGTCTTCGACCCGTCCGCCCAATACAGGCGCCCCGTCAGCAAACGCGGGAAAACCGGGTATCGTTTGGGGGATTCCCCCGGAAACGGGAAGCCGCACCGCCCCGAAAGCGCTCCGTATCTGGAGGGTCCGGCCGTTTTCAATCAGGTCCATTTTTTCGGGAAAGACGGTTATTTGCTGAAGCGAAAGATCCGTCAGGCGGCTAATGAAAACAGCGCTCTGCCGGGTGGAACCGGCGGCATTCGAATCGGCCCGGAAAAGCATACGGTTGTCTCCGGACAGGTTGAGTCCGCTGAAGCTCACCGTTCCCCACACCCCGCAGACCGGCGCTAGAGCAAGAAGAAGGAAGTATACAGCGTAACGCTTATGCTTCATGAGCCGTACCAGTGATAAGAGTCGTTAATTCCCGCTCCATCAGGATAAGATACTCGTCCAACTGTTTGATGCGCCGAATAGACAGCTCAACTTTCTTATCCCACAAACGCTCGCAGGCGCCGTCTAATACTTCATTAAATGACAGTTCTTCCGCGAGAACAGCCGCCTTTTCGCCGGGTTTATCAGTATAATTCATAGTACAAATAATACAATTATTTCAGCCGGCCTTCAATCAACCTACAATCAATCTTCCGGCAACTTTCTACAGAAATTTTTCCTCAAACAACAATTTAAAGAGTTTCATTGCAGCGGCGGTATATTTTCCCGATCGCCCGCGCCCCGGATGTTCCGCGGTTCTCAATGCTCCAGAACGAAGGGTATGACTTCCTCCTGCAAATCCCGGGAGAAAACCGCGGGGGCGGAATTCCGATTATCAACCGCTCGTATAAAAGTAACCGCCGCGATAAAAGCAATCAAAATAAAAACCAACTTACGCATAAATCCTCCCGGCGGACACTATTATATTGCCCCCAGTATGGTATTGTCATGAATGATAGAGAGAAGATCAATATACTCATACTTCAATTCGTACTATATTAACGCCAACGGCTGGGTCCAAAATCGAGCGCGGTTAGCCGTTTGATTTTGGACCAGCCGTACACCCTACACGGACGTTTTCCCACCGGTTCTACGGGGACAATAATTCCCGCGGATCGATCGCCCTGCTGTTTTTAAAAACCGCAAAATGGAGGTGGGGGCCGGTACTGTAACCGGTATTACCTACTTCGCCGATCTTGGCGCCCTGGGCGACTGCCGAACCGTTGGATACCGATGTAACGCTTAAATGAGCGTACATAGTCTGAAAACCGCCGCTGTGGCTCAGAATAATAAAGTTGCCATAGGTTCCATTGAAACCTACCGTCGAAACCCTTCCGTCCATGGCCGCCTTTACCGGCGTTCCAATGGGAGCGGCCAGATCCAGAGCGGCGTGGTAGCGCCTGACGCCGCTGATTGGATCCCGCCGCCAGCCGAAAGGCGAAGTCAGCCGTCCCCGTATAGGATAGATAAAAAATTCACCCAAGGCAAGATTGAGGTCTTCCTTCCGCATCTTGGCGCCGGGTATAAAGAGTATCGATCCCGGGGTGATAGTATCGCTTTGGACATCGTTGGCGTCTAAGATAGCGGCTAGGGGGATATTCATCACGGACGCAATTTTAAGGAGGCTGTCCCCCTTTTTAACCGTATAGGGAATTCCATCCATATTGGGAATTTTAATCATCTGGCCCTCGTACAGGCGCTTGACGTTGGTAATCCCGTTAGACGCGATGATAGCGTCCATGGAAATGCCATGATTCACCGCTATTCTCGACACCGAATCCCCCTTCCGCACGGTATAGTTCAGCCAAGAGAAGGTTTCTATCAGGTCCAGGGGAATATCCACGCTGGGGGTCGACAGATTCTCGCCCCGAACGGTCTTCGGGGGAAGCCCCGCATAGGAGGCCAGTTTCGCCTGGGATAGGGAATCTTCCCAGGGGGTGATAGAGACGCCGCCGGCGTTTCCGGGTTTCACAACGAAAGAATACAGGATCGCCGCGAAGAACCCGATTGCCGCGACGAGGGAGGCCAGACCGGCGGCGCGTGGGAAAGCGGGGGCAGCCGGGATTTCGTGCTGAAACTCAGCCTGCCGGTCGTCTTCGGCGGAATCCTCCTCGGGAGGGGGGAATTTTTTTTCTTTCCCCAACAACCGGAATAAGGAGCGCGGGAAACGCAGGTAGGGAAAAATCCGCAACCGGAGCCTCTTCGCCCGTATGCTGAAAAACCCTTTACGTGGAACAGGCGATTTCTTGTTCCTGTGGCGGGCCCGCTTTTTATGGACTGGTTTTTGTTTGATTGTATCCAGGGGCTTATGGACGGCAGCGGACGAAAACGGCGAGCGCCGTCTGCGGCATACGTGCTGAGATCCGATTAATTCGATCATGATATTCATTTATCGACATAAGTCATAGTAATCATTATACTTTTGCTATACATGAGAATAGACGCCCCGATAAATACCGGTAGAATCGTATTATTTGCTTTTCTAACCGCTCTGATAATGAAGGCTTTTTTATTTGATTTTGTGATTGCTGACGGCCGGTCTATGGTTCCGGCGATCGCTCCCGGAACCGTACTGGTGGTGAACCGCCTTGCCTACGGCGTCCGGCTTCCCGGAACCAGAAAATACCTGCTTCGCTGGTCCCTCCCCAAAGCCGGGGATGTGGTGATATTCTTTACCCCCCAGGGACAGCTTGCGGTTAAACGGTGCGGCATGATCATGGGGGAGGGAAATTTTTTTGCTTTGGGGGATAACCGCCTTGAATCGTACGATTCCCGGTCTTACGGCCCTGTATCGTCGGACAGCGTTATGGGAAAAGTGATGGGAATTAAATGACCGGGTATACGAATATTCCCAAGACGGAGGAGAGGAAGGGCCGGAGGATCCCGGCGGAACAAAGACGGTTCATCGTCTTTGCCGTTCTGTTTTGTCTTGCGGCGTTCATAGTTCTGGGCAGATACGCTGTTCTCATGTTGAGCCCGGAAAAGCTGGAACCGGCGAATTCTTCCCGGATACTGATCGAGCGGGGGCCCATCACCGACCGGAACGGACGCATCTTAGCGCTCCAGACGCGGCTGGCCAACATTACGGCATGGCGTCCCGACGTCACAGACCTTGACGCATTCTGTCAGGATTTGGCTCCCGTCCTGGGCTATTCCCCCGAAGATATTCGGAAACGGATAGAGGAATCCGCCAGCGATTTTATCTATCTCAAGAAGCAGGTAGACCAGTCCACCATACAAAAAATTGAACTGCTGCTGGCCGGCGAGCGGATAGCGGGCGCAGGTATAGATCCCATTTTTGGGAGGATTTATCCCGAAAAGCGCCTGGCCGGGCAGATCATCGGGTTTGTGGGGGACGACAACACCGGGCTTGCCGGAATCGAACACGCTATGGAGGCGGAACTTACCAATTCAGCCGGCCAGGTGGTTTTGACCATTGATACGAACGTCCAGTACATCCTTGAAGGCATAGCCCGCCGGACCATGATTGAAAACGCCGCCGAAGCGGTGATGTTTATGGCTATGGATCCCCGAACCGGAGAAATCCTGGGATCCGCCTCCCTTCCCGACTTTGATCCCAACGACATACGCTCCTCGGATGAACAGGGCCGCATGGATAGACCGGCGATCTGGGCCTATGAACCGGGGTCCGTATTCAAGGTCTTTTCCCTGGCCTCCCTCATGGACGCGGGGTCCATCACCGATCAGACCGTCTTTGTCTGTAACGGCCATTACGAGCGGGTTACCAGCCGGGGGGAACGTATCGTCATTAACTGCCTTGCCGCCCACGGCCCCGTAACCGCCCGGGAAATTATCATCTATTCCTGCAACGCCGGGGCAAATTACGCCGCCGATCGTATGGGGACGGCGGCCTTCGCGGACTCTCTGAGGAGCTTGGGATTCGGCGCCCGGACCGGGGCGGGAAACCCCGGGGAGACCGCGGGCTTCCTCCGCCCCGCGGAACGCTGGTCGGATCGGTCCAAGCCCACTATCGCCATGGGGCAGGAGATTTCGGTTTCCGCCCTCCAGATGCTCCAGGCCGCTACCGCCATAGCCAACGACGGCATTCTGGTCCCCCCCCGCATAGTGTCGCGGGTCGTTTCGGCGGACGGAAAAACCATCAGGACGTTTGACCCCGGCCCGCCCCGGCGCGTACTGAGTGGGGAAACCGCCCGGACGATGCGGTCCTACATGACGGATGTTACTTCCAGCATCGGGACGGGCTGGCGGGCCAACGTAGAGGATCTTTCCCTGGCGGTAAAAACCGGAACCGCTCAAATCACTAATCCTCAGACCGGCGCGTATTCGAGCACCGATTTTATCGCAAACTGCATAGCCTTGCTCCCCGCGGACTCCCCGTCCCTGGTTCTGTACCTGGTTATCGTAAAACCCAAGGGAGAATATCTGGGGGGCCGCGTCGCCGCCCCCCCTATACGGGAAGCGGCGGAAGCCCTGGTGGACTACTTAGGCATTCCCCGGGGCAGGAACCCCCAGGTGGAACATTCAGGCTCCATAGTCCTCCCTCCAAACCGTATTCCCGTTATTGGCGCGGCCATACCGGATTTTACCGGGTTCTCAAAACGGCAGCTCATCCCGCTTATTCTTCGGGACGACCTTTCTATCGAACTATCAGGAGACGGCTGGGTCAGGCGTCAGTATCCGCCTCCGGGGACCCCCTTTACCACGGGCATGGTCATCACCCTGGAACTAGAATGAAGCCGCCGGCCCCTGGGAAAACAGCGCGCGGCAGGTACTGGGAATCCAATTTTGCCGTAATACGGGAAAAGCATCCCAATCTTGGGGAATGCATGAAACAATTTGCCGGGATTGAAGCGCCGGACGCGGCGCTTCGGGTGGAAGCCGCCGCGTCGGGAGAGCCGACCCTGGCGCTGGGGGAGCTTCGTATTCATTCAAAACACGATCCCCGAAGGGAAGGGAAGCGGCTGGCGGAAACTCTGGAGGAGGGGTCCGGCCCTATCGTCGTCCTGGGCTTCGGCCTGGGGTATGCCGCCGAAGCCGCGGGGGAACGCTTCCCGGACCGGCCCCTTATCATTATAGAGTACCGCCCAAGGATTCTTGCCATGGCGCTGGAAAGCCGGGATTTGAGGCTGTTCCTTTCGGAACGGAAACTCGCCGTTATCCTGGGGGAAGAACCGGGGGCCGGCGGGGGGAAAACCCGGCCCGCCGCGGTTATTGAGGCGCTCCGCCTCTTTGAGGGAAAGCCGGTCCTGCTCAAAAACCGGGCTCTGGCGAGTCTGGACGCGGACTGGTACGGGGAAACGGAACGGCACATTAAAACGTGGGTTTCCAAGGACGACATAAACCGGGCGACGCTCAGGCGTTTCGGGAAGCGCTGGGTCAGGAATCTGGCCGCCAACATGACGGCCATCCGGGACGCGCCGGGCATAGCCGCCCTTGCGGGATGCCTGTCGGGAACGGGCGTCCCGGCGCTTCTGGCGGCGGCGGGACCTTCCCTGGATCGTCTGGCGCCCGTCCTTCCGGCCCTGGCGGAACGCTGCGTCGTGGCGGCGGTAGACACCTCCCTAAACTTCCTGCTTCAAAACGGGGTGGATCCCGATTTTGCTGTGGTCGTGGACCCCCAATACTGGAATTTCCGCCATCTGGACCGGGTAAACGCCCCTAAAACCCGCCTCGTCGCCGAATCGGCGGTGTATCCCCCGGTTCTGCGCGGCTCCTTCCGGGAAACCCTGCTCTGCGGCTCTCTCTTCCCCCTGGGGCGCTTCATTGAGGACCGGGTGGACCCGAAAGGCGAACTGGGCGCGGGGGGCTCGGTAGCCACTACCGCCTGGGATTTTGTCCGTCTCCTGGGGGCCTCCGCCGTCTGGATAGCCGGTCTCGATCTTGCCTTTCCCGGCTTGAAAACCCATTTCCGGGGCGCTCTTTTCGAGACCCGCTCCCTGGCCGCGTCGACCCGCTTTACTCCGGTTGAAACGCTGTCGGCCCGCGCTCTGAGAGACGGCCTTCCCTTCCGGGCTCCCGCGTCCGGCGGCGGAGAGGTTCTTACAGACCGGCGTCTTTCCCTCTACGCGGCGTGGTTTGAAAACCGGTTTAGTCTTTCCCCGGGGCTGTCTAACTACAGCCTCTCCCCAGGCGGTCTGGCCATTCCCGGCCTTACTCCCGCCGCTCCCGAAGACCTTCTCGCCCTGCCTCCCCGGAGGGACGAAATACGCCGAATTCTGGAAGCGGCCTTTACCCGCCTTGAGCGGGACTTCGGCGGTCTGGAACTACAGGCCGCTCGTTCCGCCCGGTACGACGCCGCCCGCTCGTCTCTCCGTGCCGGGCTGGAACGCATACAGGCAGCCGCCCGGGAAGCCGCCGTTCTGGCGGAAAATGCACGAAACCGGATGAGGGAAGACGGCTGGACCGCAGGAGACCTTCAGGAAACGCTCGGCAGGCTGGATGAGGCAAACAGGATCATTACCGAAAGCGATGTGAAGGATGTGGCGGGCTTCCTCTTTCCCCCCATCGCGGAACTGGAACAAAACTTGACGGCCCCGGTTTCGGACCTGCCGGGCCGCCATCTGGAACTTTCGGCCCGCCTCTACCGGGCGCTTGCCGAAGCCGCGGCATACCATCTTTCGGTGTTGTTCCGGTGAATTCTGCCGGCGGACCGCGCCCGGCCGGTAAACATAAAACCGGGAGCAGTTTAAACCTTTACCCGGCCCCTGAAGCTCCGCGCCAGGGTAAGCCGGTCCGTATACTCCAGGTCCCCCCCTACGGGGAGTCCCGAAGCCAGGCGGGTCGCCTCAGCCTTCGTATCCTTAAGAAGTTTGCTGATGTAGAGGGCGGTGGTGTCCCCTTCTACAGTGGGGTTTAAAGCGAGGATCACTTCCGCAACCCCTTCAACCCTGACGCGGCTGAGAAGCCGGCCTATGGCCAGGTTGTCCGGCCCTACACCCTCAAGCGGGGCTATGAGCCCCCCAAGAACATGGAAACGCCCCCGGAATTCCCGGGATTCCTCAATGACCCGTATGTCCTGGGGCCGTTCCACGACACAGATGATCGATGCGTCCCTGCCCGGATCGGTACAGATAGGGCAGGGGTCGGACTCGGTATAGCTGCCGCACCGGGAACAGCGCTTAATGACGGAATGGAGAACGGCGAGTTCTCCCGCCAGCATATGGCTGTAGCTCGCGTCGGCATCCAATAAGTAGTAGGCCAGGCGTCCGGCGCTTTTCTTACCTATTCCCGGCAGCCTGGACAGGAGATCCACCAGCCGGTCTATAGCGTCTAGTCCCCGCCCGCTCACGACAATCCCGTTCCAAATCCGGGCAGTCCGGGTATGCCCAGCCCGCCGGCCAGGGCCCCCATTTCCCGGTTAATCGCGTCCTTTATTTTTTCTATAGCGTCGGTGAAGGCGGAAATAATAAGCCCTTCCAGGATTCCTACATCCTGAGGATCTACCACCTCCGGAACGATGCGTATGTTCAATACTTCCATTCTGCCGTTTATATCAATCTCAACCATGCCGCCCCCGGCGGAACCGGTTACGGAAAGGGCCCCCAGCTTTGTCTGAAAAGAACCCATCTGTTCCTGAATCTTTTGGGCGTTTTTTAAAATATCGAACGGATTGATGTTCATTCTTAAAATCTCCTTGAACGGTCCGGATTAAAGCGTCTGCCTTCCGCCGCCTTCCGCGGCGGAGTAGGGCAACTCCACAATATCGCCGTTGAAAACCCGGCGCACCATTTCCACTACCGGGGGAACATCCGCCGGAACCACGGCGTCCACCGGGAATCCTGGTTCGGTGGGGGGATCCTCCGGTATCGCACGACCGGCTTCTCTCCGCGGCCCCGGGTCCTCCGGAAGTTCCGCTCTTTCGGGAAGGGCGGCCTCCGCTTCTCCGGTTTTTTTGGCCGATTCCCTGGCGGCCATACGCCGCTTGAATTCCTCCGCTAAAGCGCCGGGTTTTCCCAGAGCCATCGGGCTGTTGAAGGCGCTCCGTTCAGGCGCGGCCGCCTCAGTCCGGGGATTCCCCGGCACCGGGCCGGCCCCCCCGCCGTATCCTGAATCATTTTTTTTTACTGTTCCCGGCGCTTCACCCCCCAGTCCGGAGCTTCCCCGTGCACCCAGGGCGTCTCTGGCGCTCATGACAGCAGCCCTCAATTCCGGCGGCGGTATCCACTGGGTAAGCCAGGAGAGTTTGGAGACCGCCGTTTCCAGTTCAAACCGAGGCGACACCGAATACCGGATGTCCCGGTAGAGGCAGAGCAGAATGTCCAGCGCCCGCTCCAGGCGGACGCCGTCCATCGCGTTAAGGACCGCCGCGGAAAACCGGTCCGGGGCGTAACCAAGAAGGGACTCCCTGGTTACCCCGTTTTCCAGGAGGAGGAGGCTCCGGTAATATCCCGCAAGGTCAATGATAAATTGTTCAATGGCGACGCCCGCTTCCAGGATCTCATCGATCATGGCGAATGCGGCGGCGGTATCGTTGGCGCCGCACGCTTCGGCGAGGATGTTGAGCGTGTCCAAGCCCACGAGTCCCAGTTTCTCCCGGATAAGCGCCGCCCGTATGTTCCCCCCGGAAAAGGACGCCACCTGATCGAAAAGAGTATAGGCGTCCCGAAGACTGCCGGTAGACTCCTTGGCAATCCAGAACAGGGCCTCATCTTCCCCCTGAATCCCCATCTCTATACACGTATCTTTGAGAACAGCCGCGATAGTCTCTATCGGAATAAGCCTGAAGGAAAACTGCTGGCACCGGCTTTTAATCGTAGCCGGGACCTTGTGAAGTTCGGTGGTGGCAAAAATAAACACAATATACGGCGGCGGCTCTTCAATCGTCTTGAGAAGGGCGTTAAAGGCGCTGTTGGAGAGCATATGTACTTCATCTATGATGTAGACCTTGTACCGCCCCGCGTTGGGAGGGAAAAGAACTTCATCTTTGATCTGCCGGACATCGTTTACCGAGGTATTTGAGGCTCCGTCTATTTCAATGACGTCCATGCTGGCCCCCCGGCTGATCTCAAGGCAGCTTGAACACACCCCGCAGGGCGTTGCCGTAGGCCCGTTCGTACAGTTCAGGGACCGCGCCAGAATCCGGGCGGCGCTGGTTTTTCCACAGCCCCGGGGGCCTGAAAAAAGATACGCGTGGGCGATATGTCCGCTTTCAATGGAACTCTTCAAGGTGGCGGCTACAAATTCCTGCCCCGCAAGTTCATCAAAAATTTTAGGCCGCCGCCGCGTCGCGGTTACTTCATACGCCATATCCTGAGTATATACAAAAACCGGGGCAACAAAAAGCCCCGCAGCCAGGATGGAGGTATCCGCCACGGCGCAACAGACTTCCGCTTACCGTTGCTTCCTTCCGGTCCTAGCGGAGTTAGGCGGCGTCTGTCCGCATGGTTCCTGGCTGCGGGACGTAAGTATCCTACCGCGCTTTATATTTTTTTGCAATCCCCCGATAGGAAAACCGGGGCGCCAAAAGCCCCGCGGCCAGGGTGGAGGTACGAAAAATCCACAAGTGCGGCGGGCTGCTAGGAAATCCGGCTCTTTTTCTTTTCAACAATCAGGATAATCCCCCGGAGAACGAGGAACAAGAACGGCAGAATCAGATAAATCCCCACACCAATGGAAGCGGGAACGCCGGTAAAAGCGCCTTCCCGCAGGGTCTGGAATATCGTTTCCGCGCCTTTGAAGGAGGAAAGGAACGCACACATGAACACCACCGGGACAAACCGGAAGGCCGTGCCAAGGATGGTAAAAGCCAGCGCCCAGATGAAGGCAGGGGCGCAGCTTAAATCTATGAAGGTCCCTCCCAAAATCCCCAGTATGGCGAGAAATACCGCAACATGGGCGCAGACATCAGCCCAATGACGTTCACCGCCGGCGGACGGCGCTTCTTCCGGACCGGCTTGCTGAAGCGGCCCGGCGCCCGCGGCATGGGGGCGCCTATTCCGCCGGCCCTGCGCCGCGTGCAGGAGCCGGAGGGCAATCCCTATTCCCGCCAAAAAGAGGATAAGCAAGAGGGTTGTCTTTTCGGAGAGGAAGAAGATATGCGTACCGTAGGCAAGGAGGGAATAATGGGTATCCAGGTTGCCGGCCTCCCATTGGAGACCAGCGGCATAATCAGCCAGGGCCGCCGCAAGAGCTTCGCTGTCAGCGGCGGCGGGAATATTTTCGGCGGAGGCAAGCAGGACAGCCGGTATCTCCAGGCCGCGGGCGCGTTCCAAGGCGGCTGGGCCTTCCGCGAGGCCGAGGTTGTAGAGTTCGTGGGAACGTACCGCAAAGGTATACGGTACGCCGGCCCTTTCCAGAGCGCCGGGAAGCGGCTGTACCAAAGGCAGGGGGGCTATGCCGCTCCGCACTCCATGATGTATCGCGACTCGTCCGGGCGGGGAATGGAAATCCAGATATACCAGGGCGGCGTTTTCCGGATACTCCAGAAAGGCGGCCAGATCTTCAAGCCCCTGGAACGCTCCCCCCGCATCCTCCAAAAAGGCGGCGGCAATTTGCGCGCCCGGTTGATTTCCCTTCGCGCGCTCTTCCCGTACTATCTCCAGGAATGAAAAGGCCGTCTCAACGCCGAACGAGAATGATTTGGCGCCATCCTCGGGAGGATCCTCCGGTTCACCTCCAGAAGCCTCAAGAGGAACGCCCACAATAAAAATATTCGGGAAACCGTCCGTACCCGGCGCCGCCGGGCCGTCCTCTGCGTTCAGAACAGGAAGCGTCGCCAGTATGAACGCCCGTCCTTCCCCATAATCTTCCGGCGGCGGTTCTTCAACAACAAAGCCTTTTTCCCGGAGCAGCCGGACGAGGTCCTCCCTGCCGCCGGCCCCGGAGGAGGGGATGGGGCTTTCACCAGCCGCGCACAAAGACAACGGGAACAGAAGAAAAAACAGGCTCATGCGGAAGGGCGGGGATTTCAAGATTTCTCCAATAAAATCAAATATAGCTTTTACCCGCATACCCGTCAACGCGCTTAGGGCCGGCGCATATAATAAATTGCTATTGAGATTTTGGGCGCCATACTTCCCATTGTCAACACGTTAAGTAAATGGAAAATAAAAAGGTCCGCGGATTTCACGGATTAAGCGGCTCTTGCGGCAAAACCCCCGCTTAAATCTGCGAAATTTGCGGAGCGGCATAGATTCCCTCTTCTTTGGTTTCTATGCCTTTCAGTGTATACTATTTCCCTCACTATTACAATCGTGTCTTGATATTAGGTCTTAGTTTTGCGGGACCGGCCCTTTTCGGCTGGATTATTTTTGCGGCAACGCGGTGTATTGACACATTTTACTTTTCTCTGCATGGTACTTACATGTATGGTTGTCCGTCATGGGTGAATAATGTCATTCCTGAAGAATACCGGAGTATTGCCGAGGGTCTTTTTCCTCCGGGGAAAGGGCCGACAGTGGAAGCGGCCGTCGCATTTGCGGATATTTTGGGAATAGGCGCCGATTACCAACGCCTCCTTACCGGCTGGAAATCCGGTACGGAGTTGTGGGTCTTTTTGGGGCATTTCCAAAATAATCTGGACTTGCTGATTCAAAAGACCTGGGTTGAAAAAGCTGATGAGGCGCGGAAAGAAAAACTCCAAAACCGGGTTCCGGGTTTAGTGAACGCCATTGAACAGGCGGATTATGTTACCGCCCTCACGGAATTTAGCGGTATTTTGGATGAACTTGCCTATCTTTTCTTTGGCGCTCAGAGTTCGAAAGACGATTTCACCGAGTATACCTTCCGCATTGATACCCAGATGGGGCTGTTTTGGTGGTATGGTGGACAGATAGGACGGCTTTATTCATCGAAAAAAGGCGCGCGTCTCAGCGTTTCGGACGTCGACCCGGACATATTTAGGGCGCTTCTCATGATAGGAATATGTTATCTGACAAATTTTTGAGGTCCACGGTAAAGGGATAGAACGATGGAGACAGAAGAGACCATAAAATCAAAGGCGCTTGTTCCGGAAAATTCCGCCGGCGGTACTTCGGCGGGAAGTACTGATTTTATCAGCGAATTTATCAAAGAGGACCTGAAAAACGGCCGTTTCGATTATGTCCACACCCGGTTTCCGCCTGAACCGAACGGCTGGCTTCATATCGGTCATTGTAAGGCGTTTTACATTGATTTTACCATGGCGGAAAAATTCGGGGGGAAATGTAATCTCCGTTTTGATGACACCAACCCGGAAAAAGAAAATATATCCTATGTAGAGGCCATCAAACGGGATGTCCAATGGATGGGGTACGATTGGGAAGACCGGGAATACTACGCATCGGACTATTACGAGTACCTGTACGATCTGGCGGTAAAGATACTGCGGAAGGGGCACGCCTATGTGGACGATCTTTCCGAAGAAGAGATAAGCGAGTACCGGGGAACCGCAGTACCGGACAAGAAAAGCGCTTTTACCGCCGGTAAGGCCGTTATTACGCCTCCCGGACGGAACAGCCCGTACCGGGACCGTCCGGTAGCGGAAAATCTGGATCTGTTTGCCCGTATGCGGGCGGGGGAATTCGCCGACGGCGCGAAAACGCTGCGGGCTAAGATCGACATGACTCATCCTAACCTCCTCATGCGGGACCCGGTGATGTACCGGATACGCCGGGAAACCCATTACCGTACCGGGAACTCCTGGTGTATTTACCCCATGTATGATTTCCAGCACCCCTTATCGGACGCGAAGGAGGGAATTACCCATTCCCTTTGTTCCCTGGAGTACGAAATTCATCGTCCTCTGTATGAATGGTTCATCCGGGAGGCGGAGGTCTTCCCAAGCCGCCAAATTGAATTCGCCCGGCTCAACCTGTCCCGGACGGTTATGAGCAAACGATGGCTTCTCCAACTGGTACAGGAAAAATATGTTTCGGGGTGGGACGATCCACGGATGCCCACCATCGCGGGCCTGCGCCGCCGGGGATACACGCCGGCGGCCATCCGAAACTTCATCTCCCAGATCGGTATAGCCAAAAATGACAGCATGGTGGATATCGCGTTTCTGGAATACTGCCTTCGGGAAGATCTGAACAAACATTCCCGGCGGGTAATGGCGGTCCTGCGGCCCCTCAAGCTGATCATCGAAAACTGGCCCGCCGGTACGACTGAAGAACTTGACGCGATAAACAACCCGGAAGACGAATCCGCCGGACTACGAAAGATACCCTTTTCAAGGGAGTTGTGGATTGAACGGGAAGATTTTGAGGAAGTCCCGCCGCCCAAATATTTCCGGCTTTTTCCCGGTAACAGCGTTCGGCTCCGGTACGGCTATATCGTTACCTGTACGGGATTCGATAAAAACGAGGCTGGAGAAATCATGGCGGTGCGCTGTATATATGATCCGGGGACAAAAGGGGGCAACGCTTCGGACAACCGCAAAGTCAAGAGCACCATTCATTGGGTTTCCACCGCCCAGGCGGTTTCCATTGAAGTGAGGATATACGATTATCTTTTCAAGGTGGAACGGCCCATGGAAACCGCGCCCCGGCCCGATGGGGCTCCTGGCTCCTTCCTGGATAACTTGAACCTAAATTCCCTGGAGGTGGTTTCTCCGGTATACGCGGAGCCGTGTCTTGCGGACGCCAATGGTGAAGACAGGTTCCAGTTTGAGCGGTTGGGATATTTTGTCCGTGACCCGGATGTTTCGGATGGGAAGCCGGTCTTTAACAAGACGGTTGGATTGCGGGACGCCTGGGCAAAAATAGCTAAAAATACGGGAACCGGGCTTGGTACTCACCGCCGTCCGGGTTAATCATATTACTTCGCCTCTCTGAGGCGGTTAAAACAGGGGGCGCGGGGGCGCCCTTCGGTGCCGCCTGCGAGAATAAGTATCGGCGGGGTTTGATACACGTTCCAGCTCAGAACAGGTGTTTTTACGCCGTAATACTGGATGATTTGTGAAGCGCGGTAACTTTTAGCCTAGCCTATAATTCCGGTGCGGCCCGGACTTTTCCGCTCCTCTTTTCTTTCCTGCGATAATCGATAGAGAATCCCGTATGAACGAACCGTCCATACCCGGCTTCAGGCCGTTTATAATCATGAATGACAGGGAGGGATTCATAATGGTACTGTTACGGTAAGCTGTCATGACCGCAGGACTTTTCCCGGAAATCTGTTTGTTATCGAGTTGTTTTGTCTTGATTCAACAGGGCTTTCGGGGTATACTATTCCTTGCTTTGAGTATCTTTGATAATTCTTTTTATGGAGGAGAATGACGTATGAAGAAACTTGTGATTTTGGCAAGCATTGTTCTGCTTACTGTTGTTTTGGTTCTGACGGTCTGTGTGCGGGGCGGCGGGGAAGCCGCCGGGTCGTCGGGCAAGGTGGTTTTGACTATGGGTTCCTGGCGGGCTGATGATGTGGCCCAGGTGAATAATCTCCTGGCGGAATACAAGAAGCTGAAACCCGATGTGGAAATCCAGTTCCGGCCCACCAACCCGCCGGATTATAACGCGACGCTCAGGCTGCAATTGGAAGGCGGGACCGGCCCGGATCTGATGTACGCCCGGTCCTACGCCACCGGGCAGGAACTCTTTAGCGCCGGGTATTTCGGGGACTGTACCGATATCGCCGGGGTAACGCAGAATTTTACCGAAAGCAATCTTGCGCCCTGGCGTACCAGGGACGGCAGGATGTTCGCGGTTCCCTTTGCGGCGGTGTCCCACGCGGTGTACTACAATAAGACCATCTTCCAGAAAGAGGGGCTTTCCATTCCGCAAACCTATGAGGATTTCCTTACGCTCTGCGCGACCCTGGCGTCAAAGGGGTACACCCCGCTGGCCAACGGCGTGGGGGATGAGTGGGACATCTTGGAAGTATTTTTCCTGGGTATGCTCCCCAACTTTACCGGCGGAGCGGGGGAACGGGTCCAGTACGAAAACGGGACGCGGAAGCTGAACGACAACAATTTTGTCGCCGCGTTCCAGGCTATGGCCGACGCGGCGAAATACCTTCCCCGGGGCTTTGAAGCGGTAACCTATAATGACTCTCAGGCCCTGTTTAACACCCAGCAGGCGGTAATGTTCATGGACGGATCCTGGACAGCCGGCGTATACGCAGACGCTCCCTTTGAATGGGGGCTGTTCGCCATGCCCGCTCCCCGGGGCGGACAGACCCGAATTACCTTCCACCCGGATATGGCCATCACGTACAATACGAAGACGGCGTATCCTAATGAATGCCGGGATTTCCTGGCGTGGCTTGCCTCCCGTGAGGGAGCGGCTGTCGCCTCGGCGAGCCTGCCCCTGGGATTCTTCCCTATGATCAATTTCCCCATTCAGCTTGCGGATCCCCACGCCAATGAATTCCTCGCCCTGAATACCGGCAAGGAAACGGACGCCCGGTTTGTATGGCCTAAATTCATGGACCTGTATGCGCCTATGAACCAGGCGGTTATCCAGGTGATCAAGGGCGAACTGACCCCCCGGCAGGCTGCCGACGCCATGGAATCGGCTGCGGCGGGATTGAGGTAACAGGGCGATGAAAAAAACCGGAACTGCGGACGCATTGGGCTGGATTCCCTATTTGATTCCGGCCCTGGCCTTCTATATTCTGTTTATGGCCTGGCCCCTGGTGGATTCTCTGCGTCTAAGTTTTTACACGGGTTCCGCGGGAATGGGCCGCAGTTTTGCCGGTTTTGCAAATTTCAAAAGACTTTTTACCCTGGAGCAGTATTCCGAGCGGTATTGGGGGGCCTTCGGCCATACCTTGTACTTCTTTTTGATTCATCTGATGGTTCAGAATGTTCTGGGGATATTTTTTGCAACCCTGCTGACGAACAAGACCATGCAGGGCAGGGTGTTCTACCAAACGGTGATTTTTATGCCCGTCACCTTTGCGGTGCTGGTTACCGGGTATCTCTGGAAACTCCTGTTGAACCCGGTATGGATAGGTCCGTTCCTGGAGAAAATCGGCCTGAGCTTCCTGGCCAGGCCCTGGCTGGGGGACAGGGCGACCGCGCTTACCGTAGTATCCCTGGTTTCCTGCTGGCAGTGGATAGGAATTCCCTGCATGATGTTCGTAGCGGCCCTGCGGAATATCAGCAATGATTACATTGAGGCCGCCGTAATTGAGGGGGCTAACGGCTGGCAGATATTTTGGCGCATCCGGTTCCCCCTCATCAGGGCTGTGGTGGGGATGATCGCCATTTTGACGTTCGTCAACAACTTCAACGCCTTTGACGCGGTATTTGCAATGGAGAATGTCAACGGCGCCCCGAATTACGCTACAGACTTGATGGGCACCCTATTTTACCGGGTAGGGATTGCCGGGCAGCATCCGGTAGGGATCCCCGATCCGGGCCTGGGGGCGGCTATCGCAACCATTACGTTTTTTGTCCTGTGCGCGGGGGTTATCCCCACCCTAAAAGCGACCCAGGGAAGGGATTAAGACATGGCGAAAGGTTCCATTAAACAGCAAAATCTAAATATTCCTTCCCATATTGTATTGGCCGTCTGGTCCGTTATCGTCATCTTCCCCCTGTGGGTGATGGTGATCAATTCCTTCAAAGACCGTCTTTCGATTTACCAAAGCCCCCTTGGGCTTCCGAAAAAATGGAATATCGGCAACTACGGCGCGGTGCTGGGGGACGGCGATTTTTTGAGATACTTTGAGAACACCCTGGCGGTAGTGCTCGCGTCCCTTGTTATCCTGCTCATTATTAGTTCCCTGGCTTCGTACGCGCTGGCGAATTGGCGCGGAAAAGCATCCCGGGGGGTCTACTTCTTCTGCATAGCCGGAATGATGCTTCCCATTAAGATCGCGTCCATCAAGATTTTAGAGTTGGTCCGCTTTTTGGGGCTTCTCAACACTATCTGGTCTCTTATCCCCATTTATGTCGCTATGGGCGTTCCGGTGGCGATCTTCGTCCTCACCGAATTCATCAGAGAGATTCCCTACGAGCTTACCGAAGCGGGGATCATCGACGGGGCGGGGCGTCTGGAAGTTTTTATACGCATCATTACTCCGTTGCTCCGTCCCGCTCTGGCTTCGGTGGCCATTTACAATCTGGTCCCCTTCTGGAATGATCTTTGGTTTCCCCTGATTTTCATCACTGACGACCGGGCAAAAACCCTGCTCCTCGGCGTAACCCGGCTTTTTGGCCAATATCAAACTGATTGGTCCAAGGTCCTGGCGGTGCTGACCCTTTCGGCCATTCCGGTGCTGGCCCTGTATCTTATGATGAGCAAACAGTTCATCCAGGGGCTTACGGCGGGAGCGGTTAAAGGATAAGAGTCAATTCCCCGCAAACTCCGGTGGACCGAAGGTCCGCGTAGGCCGGATAGATAATCGGGATTTTTATGTTACTGATGATGCAAAAATCCACACGCGCGCCAGGCTGCTGGCGCGGGCCGTCTATACACCGGCTTTGTATACTTGCTATAACGAAAGTCATTCTGTATAGTAAAAAATCATGAAGCGCAAACTCATTACATCGGCCCTTCCGTATATCAATAATGTTCCCCATTTGGGAAACCTCATTCAGGTTTTGTCCGCTGACGCCTTTGCCCGGTTCTGCCGGCTCCGGGGCTACGATACCCTCTATATCTGCGGTACGGACGAGTACGGTACCGCCACGGAGACCCGCGCCGCGGTTGAGGGGATAAGCCCTAAAGAGCTTTGCGACCGGTATTACGCCATCCACGCCGGGATTTACGAATGGTTTCATATCGCCTTTGACAAATTTGGCCGGACTTCCACCCCCATTCAAACGGAAATCGTACAGGATATTTTTACGCGCCTTGACGCCGGCGGCTATATCACGGAGCGGACCATAGAACAGCTCCATTGCGGGCGTTGCGGGCGGTTCCTGGCGGATCGGTATGTCCGGGGGATCTGCCCCCATTGCGGCTATGCCGAGGCCCGGGGGGATCAGTGCGAAGCCTGTGGGAAGCTCCTGGATCCGACGGACCTTCAAGAACCCCGGTGTTCAATCTGCGGTTCCACTCCGGCGCTTAAACCCACGAAACACCTTTACATCGATCTGCCCAAACTAAAAGACCGGCTTGAGGCGTGGATTCGGGAAGCCTCGGTAAAGGGGGCCTGGGCCAACAACGCCCTCCGCATGACCGAAGCCTGGATACGGGACGGCCTTCGGGAACGGGCCATTACCCGGGACCTTAAATGGGGGATTCCGGTCCCCAAACCAGGGTACGAAACCAAGGTGTTTTACGTCTGGTTTGACGCCCCCATCGGGTATATCTCCATCACCGGGAACCTGGGGGCGGAAATTTCAGGGGACTGGCGGAAATTTGTCGACGGCTGGTGGAAAAATCCGGAAGACGTGGAACTCTTTCAGTTCATCGGGAAAGACAACATCCCCTTTCATACGGTGATCTTTCCCTCAAGCCTTTTGGGAACCGGGGACAAATGGACCATGCTGCACCACATGTCCAGCACCGAATATCTCAACTATGAGAGCGGCAAGTTCTCCAAATCCAAGGGCGTCGGGGTGTTCGGTACCGACGCACGGGAAACCGGGATAGACGCCGATGTCTGGCGCTTCTATATCTTCTACAACCGGCCGGAAAAGGCGGACGCCCTCTTTACCTGGAAGGATTTTCAGGAGAAAGTGAACGGCGAACTTATCGGGAACCTGGGGAATCTGGTGAACCGCACCCTTTCCTTTGTTACCCGCTACTACGGCGGCAGTATCCCCGGCGGGGACATCCCCCTTAGTCCCGAACTTGCCGCGTTCCGGGAAAACATCAGGAAGATGGAAGAGGATATTACGGCCAAGCTGGAACGGTCCGAACTCCGGGACGCTTTCAGGGCGGTGTTTGAGCTTTCCTCCTATGCCAACAAGACCTTTCAGGAAGCTGAACCCTGGCGGAAACGCACAGAGGATCCCTCCGCAGCGGAGGCCCTGATCCGGGAACTCTGTTATGTGGCCCGGGACATCGCCGTGATGATTGGCCCCTTCATGCCGGACGCTTCCCGGCGGCTTGCTTCGTTCTTTGGCCTCGCTATAGGCGGGCGGCCCGCGGCGGGAAACCGGAACGGGACGGAAGACGGAACCCTTTCCTGGGCCGACGTAGGCCGGTACGGAGAAATCTCCGGGCGGATACAGAGCGAGGTGCTCTTTTCCCGCCTGGAAGACGAACTGGTGGACGCCATGAGGGAGCGGTATTCGGGCAGCCAGCAGGACCGGGCGGAGCGGCAGGCCGCGGACGGGGCCGTTCGGAAGAACGAGGCGGACCCCGTTGCCGCGTTCGGCGCGCTCCTTGATCTCCGGGCCGCCCAAATCGTCAAGATAGAACGGCATCCGAAAGCGGACAAACTCTACATTGAGACCCTGGAAATCGCCGGGGAAGAACGGGTCATTGTTTCGGGACTCGTTCCCTTCTATAAAGAAGAGGAACTGCTGAACAAGAAGATCATCGTGGCGTATAATCTCAAGCCCGCCAAACTCCGGGGGGTAGAAAGCCGGGGGATGCTCCTGGCCGCTTCCGTTAAACGGGAGGACGGTTCCGAGCAGGTGGAGGTCCTGGACGCCGGGGATGTCCCCACCGGGACCAGGGTGGAACTTAACGGGGCCGGTCTGGGGAATCCTCCGGGGGAGATCAGCATAGACGCCTTCTTCACCGTTCCGCTGACGGTGCGGGATTACACCGTAGAGGCGGGCGGCGCGGCCCTGACCCTTGACGGCGCGGCCGTCCGTACCCGGATCATAGCCGCGGGCGAGGTGCATTAGTGCCCCTCCGGGAACAAACCGTCCCCGGCCATTACCTGAAAAGCCTCTGTCCCGCGGAACTGGCCGTCTGCGATCAGGCCGGTTCGTTTTTGCAGTCCGCCTTTTGGGGGACTTTCAAAGCCCGGTTTGGCTGGAAGGCCGACGGCTTCCTGGCCTGTTGGGGGGAAGGGGGCGTCCGGCCCCTCCTGGTGTTGCGCCGGTCTTTGGGACCCGGCGTTTCTTTTGTCTACGTCCCCTGGGGGCCGGAACTGCCTGAAACGTTCCCCGGCGACGCGGCGTCCCGGCAGGGCGCGTTGACGGAACTTGCCGGAGCCGTGCGGTCCTTTTACCGGGACGCCGCCTTTATCCGCTTTGATCCCCCCTGGTACAGCCGGGGCGCGGAGGTGTTCCCGCCGCCCTTGGAAAAGCCGTTTTCCCGGGCGGCTGCGGACATCCAGCCCCCGGATTCGGTATTGGTGGACCTGGATTGTCCGGCGGAAACCCTTCTGGAACATATGAAGCCCAAGGGGCGCTACAACATCAGGCTTGCCGCCCGGAAAGGGGTTACGGTACGCCGGGCGGACGCGGCGGAGCTTTCGGTGTTTTACAGCCTCTTTCAGGAAACCGCCCGGCGGGACGGGATTGCCATACACAGCCCGGCCTATTACCAGACCCTCTTTGCCCTGAGCCGGGAATATCTGACAGAGGACGGCGGGGGAGGGTGGGCGCGGCCTGACATTCGGCTCTACATCGCCGGGGAGGGGGGAGAGGATCTGGCGGCGATCATTATCCTTATCCGGGGAAACCAGGCGGTATACCTCTACGGGGCTTCTTCGGATCACAAACGGAACCTTATGGCCCCCTACGCCCTTCAATGGAAGGCCGTGGAGGAGGCCAAGGCGGCGGGCTGCCGGGAATATGATCTCTTCGGCATACCCCCCCGGGACGATCCCGCGCATCCGATGGCGGGGCTGTACCGGTTTAAAACCAGTTTTGGGGGAACCGTCATCCACCGGTGCGGAAGCTGGGACTATCCCTGCCGGTGGGTGGTGAAAAGCCTGTTTACCGCCGCCGAAGCCGTACGGAAACAACTGCGGAGTGCAAAAAAACGATGAATCTTGAAGCGTTTATCCTTGGGTGCGGGGGTATGATGCCCCTGCCGAACCGTTTTCTTACCTCGGTACTGCTCAGGCGGGAAGGGGAACTTTTTCTCTTTGACGGCGGGGAGGGGACCCAGGTATCCCTCAGGCGGCTCAACCTCCGGTGGAAGAAGATCACCGCCATATTTGTGAGCCATACCCACGCGGACCATGTAACGGGCATACCCGGCCTCCTCATGTTGTCCTCCCAGGTGGACCGGAGCGAACCGCTCTACATCTTCGGCCCCCCCCGGCTTGCCGAGTACATCGAAACCAGCCGCCGGGTTCTGGATATGTACATCAACTACGAAATCGTGGTAAAGGAGCTCTTCGGACCGGGGATCGTGTACCGGGGGGAGGGCTTTCACATCCGGGCGTTTCCCCTTCGGCATACCAAGCCCTGTCTGGGCTATACCCTAGAGGAGGAAATGCGCCCGGGGGAGTTCCACCCCGAAAAAGCGGAAGCCTTGGGAGTGCCCCGGGGGCCCCTGTGGGCGAAGCTCCAGGGCGGGGAGCTTGTACAGGCCGCAGACGGGCGGGATGTCCACCCCGACGAGGTGCTTGGACCCGCCCGCCTGGGGAGGAAGTTCTCATTTGTTACCGATACGCTGGCCTTTCCGGAGATAGCCGGGAATGTGGTGGAATCGGACCTGCTGGTATGCGAGGGGATGTTTGAACGGGCCCTGGAAGAAAGCGCCCGGGAAAAGAAGCACATGACCGCCGAGCAAGCCGCCCGCATTGCCCTGGCGGCGCGGGTGAAGAAGCTGGCCCTGATCCATTACAGCCCCCGGTACACGGAATTCGACTTGAAGCGGCTTTTGCAGGAATCCCGG
>JAIRSS010000175.1 GCA_031255315.1 Spirochaetaceae bacterium | reverse complement strand
CTTCAGGTTTTGAAGATCTCACCGCTGAAAATATGGGTATGTGGATGGCCACGGTAATGAAACCGGACACTACAATACCGGTCTTGGCGGCGAGCTTGGAAGAGGTGATTAAGGAATTGCCTTGGCGGTATATAATCCAGTAATTTGAGGCTGTTCCAAAACCGTGCGTGTTAGCGCACAGTCAATTAGTTTTGGAACAGGCTCTTTGTACTCTAAATTCGGGGGAATATCATAAAAAGGTACTCCCGAGCCTATAGGGCGCCTCTGGAAACTCCACTTGACAATTCCCCTAAACGAATGTCCATATTCACGCAAACCAGTCGGGAATTGGCTCACGCGAATTGACGGGAGGCGTGAGTTGGCAGACTACATTCCCGCGAACGAAGGGGCTTTTCTGGAGTGGGCAAAGACGCTTTTGGCGTATGGCCGCCCATTGAACCGCCGTATACCAAACGATACATACAATAATGGAAGAGGACATCTGCTCAATTACTGGGCGGCCTCCTCTGCGGCGGGAGAACCTGCGCTGGATGCCAGGCAACGCCCGACATCCAGCTAAACATCAACGGAAGGGTTACTTTGCGGCGGCGTCAAGCTCCGCGAGGACGGAAAGCTCTGTTTCTTTATCGAAATACCGGGCTTTATCCAGACGGGGAGTGAAATTGACGGTATCGCCAACTTTGAATGTGTAGTGGGGCTCGGTCCGGGCTACCAGGGGCTGGGTTCCGGTGGTCAGCCAGAGGTGAATATCCGCGCCCAACGGTTCAACGACCGTGATCTTCGCGGGAATATTGTTTTCCGCCGCCGGCCTTTCAGCGTAGAGGAGGTCTTCCGGGCGGATGCCAAAAAACACTTCTTTACCAACATATTTCTTGATGTATTCGGCATGTTGCGCGAGGGGTTTAATCTCGAAAGTCCCTTCACTAAGTACAATGGAACCGCCCTTTTCCGCAACCTTTACCGTGAGGAAGTTCATCGGCGGGGAACCGATAAAACCGGCCACGAATTTATTGATAGGGTGATTGTAGAGATACAACGGAGACCCTATTTGCTGGACTTTGCCGTCTTTCATGACCACAATCTTGCTGGCCATAGTCATGGCTTCAACCTGGTCGTGGGTAACGTAGATCATCGTAGCGTTGAGTCTGAGGTGCAAATCGGAAAGTTCGGCCCGCATCTGAACACGAAGTTTGGCATCCAGATTGGAAAGAGGCTCGTCAAAAAGGAATACTTTGGGATTACGAACGATGGCCCGTCCTACGGCGACGCGCTGGCGTTGCCCGCCCGACAGGGCTTTCGGCTTGCGGTCCAGGAACTTCTCAATGTCCAGAGTACGGGCGGCTTCGTGGACCCGGCGGTCGATTTCATCTTTGGGAACCTTCTTGATGCGGAGGCCGAACGCCATGTTTTCGTAGACCGTCATGTGGGGGTACAGGGCGTAGTTCTGGAAAACCATAGCAATGTTCCGGTCTTTCGGGGGAACATCATTCATTAATTCGCCGTCAATCCGGAGTTCCCCTTCCGTGATGTCTTCCAAACCGGCGACCATCCTCAGCGTAGTGGACTTTCCGCATCCCGACGGCCCTACAAATACGACAAATTCTTTGTCCTCGACGACTATGTTGGCGTTATCCACCGCGCGGACATTACCTTCATAGACCTTGCTAATGCCTTTTAATTCAACTTTAGCCATAAGATCCTCCCTAAAGGGTTAGTTTATATCGTCATTATATGGTACGTATGATGGATTGTCAAGAAATCATCTGGATTTTAACGGAATAATAAGGTATAGTAGAGAGTATGTTGATACCATGGAGCAGGATGAAACCGGCGTCCGGACCGGCCTTCCTTTTGATCGTTCTTTTCTTGTTAACCGGGTCTCTGCTTTCTTGCAAGGGGGCGCTTCTTTTAAAGTCTCAGGCCGAACGAGGAGATCCCGCTGGTGTATATGATCCAGATTATGAAGGACGGGATTCCAGAACCTTCTATGCCTGGAATACCAAAAACAGGAAAACCTACTCCGTAAACGCCGTTCATCTTGCGGAAAATGATTATTGCGTTATTTACGGGGAACCGAGCGCCGGTATATCGCTTGCGGCGGCCGAAAATATCGCCGCCGAGTTTAAGAATGGCGTTTATCCTGTTATAACGGAGATGTTTGGCGATTTTCGGGAATATATGAGCGGCAGGGATTTTGGCCGGTACGACAAACTCACCTTGTTTCTCCTGGATATTAAGGACGACTACGATCCCCAGACGAATCTTTCATATATCGCGGGGTATTTTAACCCCCAAAACATGTACCGCAGCAGCCAATACGCCTCTTCCAACGAGGCGGCCCTCCTTTATGTAGACGTTAATCCCGGTACGATTAACGAAGATTTTTTCAGCGCGATTGCCCACGAATTCCAGCATTTAATCAATTATTCTATCCGTATGCAGCAGCAGGGCGGCGGGAATATATACGTCAAATCGCAGGATGTCTGGATAGACGAAGGTTTGTCGGCGGCGGCGGAATATCTCTACCATGGCCGGCATATCCAAAAAAGGGTTGATTATTTTAATACCGATGTGCATGGGCGTATTTCCCGGGGGGATACTTTTTTTATTTGGGACGGATGGTTTGAAGACTATTGTACCGTTTACTTGTTTTTTCAGTGGCTCAGGATTCAGGCGGGTGAACAGGCGGAAATCTACAAGGATATTATTCATTCGAACTATTTGGACTACCGGGCGGTAACCAGAGCCGCGGCGGAACACCTGGGCGGACAGTTTGGGGATTGGGAGACCTTGCTGGGGCATTGGCTGCTGGCAAACTGCGTCAACGCCGAGGATGGCTATCTAGGGTATAAACAAGAAATTAAGACCGAAATTCGGGATTTCTATAGTACCAGGACTTCTCTGGCCCCCGGCGAAGGGGTATTCAGCTTTCTGGACGGCGGCGGCTTTACCCCCAATACTCAATCAGGAGCCCATATCCGGTATCTGGGGGTAACTCAGGCGGGGGAACGTATCGACGCACCGGAAGGCGTTTTCCCCGCGGGAAAGACGGGCCGGCTCCTTACCTTTAACGCTAACAGCCAGAACAGCGCCCAGGCTGAAGACGGGTATCTGACCGGCAGGCGGGATCCTTTCCGCCCGCAGGTACGTGACGGCGGCGCGGCGCGGGAAGCTGTACCTGCCCAGGAAGGCCCCCTGCCCATTGATATTCCTCCGGCTTTCTTTCTGGAATAATCGGGACTTGGGGAGAAACAGCCTCTTGAGTCAGGCTGCCAGGCCCCGCGCCCCGGTAATTCTCCGTTTTAAAACCCCTCCACCAAACCTGCGGAACGTTTCATTTCACGGCGGAAGGCGGCGGGGTTTGCGTTTGAACGGGGAACAGCCGCCGGCGTCCTGGTTTCCATTTGTTCTCTATTTCGGCTATGATATGAAAACAGAGCCTTTAAGCGGAGTATACGTTGTTTCTTAAAAACCTTGAAATTCTTGGCTTTAAATCCTTTGCAGATCGTACCCGTGTCGAATTTGCCGACGGGATCACCGCCCTATTGGGGCCTAACGGCTGCGGCAAGTCCAATGTGGTGGACGCCATAAAGTGGGTGCTGGGCGAGCAGGCGTCCCGGTCCATGCGGGCCGAAAAAATGGAGGATGTCATCTTTAATGGGACCGAAAGCCGCAGGCCCCTCAATGTGGCGGAAGTTACGCTGACCCTGGCCAATGAATCCGGGCTTCTCCCTATGGATGTGCCGGAGATACAAATTAAACGGCGGCTCTTCCGGTCCGGGGAGAGCGAATACTTCATCAACTCCACCGCGGTCAAACTCAAAGACATTCGAGAGCTTTTCTGGGATACCGGCGTGGGGAAGGCCGCGTATTCAGTGATGGAACAGGGGAAAATCGATCAAATTCTGTCATCCAAACCCGATGAACGGCGCTACCTTTTCGAGGAGGCCGCGGGTATTACCCGGTTCAAGGTGAAAAGCGCCGAAGCGGAGCGGAAGCTCCTTAAAACCGAGGAAAACATGCGCCAGGTGGAGGGTATACTTGGGGAGGTCAAACGATCCTACGACACCCTCAAGGTGCAGGCGGACAAAACCCTGGAATACCGCCGCCTCCAGGACGAGATTTTTCATTTTGAATTGGATATACAGCTCCTGCGCCTCAAGCAATTCAAGTACGATTTGGATGAACGGACTGCGGAACTCCATAAGCGGACTCTGGAACGGAATTCCATCAAGGCGGAAATGGACGCGGTCAATAAATCCCTGGAAGAGAATATGGATGTGGTCAATTCGATGGAAGAGAAGCTCATCGAATACCAGAAAAACATCTACGGTCTTGCGGTGGAGAAAAACGCCCGAGAGAAGGAAGCGAAGCTCCTGGCGGAACAGCGGACTCAGACCAAGACGGCGATACGGCAGAACGAAAGCAGGGAACGGGCGGTTTCCATTAAAATTGAGGAACTAACCGGGGACGCCGAAGAGCAGGACGAGGTGGTCCGGGACCTTCAGAGGAAGGCCGGCGATATTGAAGACAATATCCGTTCATTTGAGGAGAACATCCATCTGGCCGCCTCTCGTATTAACGAAAACAACGCGCAGATCCGTAAGGCCGAGGAAGAGATACGGGATTTTGAGAAGGAACGGGCGGAGTACGAAAAAGACCTGGAGGCCATTACCGATGATATTGTGGCGGCCCTGGACGCGGGCTTGCGGGAAGCGGGATATTCCGCGTCCGGGCGCCGGAATACCGAAGCGGCCATGAACAATACCCTGGGGCTGCTTCATACCCTGCTGTCCGGACGAACGGCCCTGCTCCTGGACCTGGCCGCCGCGGCGGAACGGGCCGTTTCCGGCGGGCCGCTTCCTTCCGGCCAGGAACTGGAGCGCATAGCCCAGAGCCTTGCCGGGGCCCTTGCGGAAGCCGCGGCCCATGTAGACGGCGCCCGCTCCCTGTTTGCCGCCTACTGTAGGAGCACCCCCGCGTTCCTGGACGATTTTCTCGCCCCGGAAGGCATCATCACCAGGAAGCGGAACCTTGACGCCGCCATCCGCGCCGCCAAGGAAGGGGTTGTCCGGCGGCAGGAACGCATCGCCGCCCTGCGGCATGATACGGAGGAACTCAACCGGAAGATCGCCGAATACCGGGGAACCCTGGAAGAACTGCGGGTAACCCGGACCCGGTTCGTTACTCAGGCGCAGGCCGCCGGAGAAAAGGCAAAACTCATCAGGAGGGATCTCGCGGGGCAGGAATCTCTCCTCAAGACAATACAGGATGAGCTTTTTTTAAGCCGCAAGCGGTTTGAGGAGATTGAGGAGCGCATCACCGACGCTGAATCGGAGCTCGCCGAAATAGAACAGAAAGGGATGCGGCTTTCAGCGGAACTGGAAAAACTTGAAAAAGACATCGCCCGGCGGAACGGCGATGTTGCGGGGAAGCAGGAGACCATCAAAAAGCGTACGGCTGAATTGGTCAAGGTGCAGGAAAAGCTGGAAAAGATCCATCTTGAGATGGTGCAGTCCGAAACGGAAATCAAAAACATCCAGGACAACTTCCGGGAAAGCCATTCCCGGGACCTCATGGAGTTTGAGGAACGCATCTTTACCATCACTGTCCCGGCGGCGGAACTTCGGGAGGCGCTTGCCCGGTCCAAAAGCAAACGGCGGGAACTGGGTTCGGTGAACCTTATGGCCCCGGAAGAATTTTCCGAAACCAAGGATCGGTACGATTTTCTTTCCGGGCAGCTTGCGGACCTGGCCAAGGCGCGGAACGATCTTGAAAACATTGCTAAGGAGATCCGGGCGGAATCAAAGGAACTCTTTACCGCCACCTACAACAAGATAAAGAAAAATTTTCACAATTTGTTCCGCCGCCTCTTTGGGGGAGGGCAGGCAAAACTCCAGCTTCAGGATCAATACCATGTGTTGGAATCGGGCATAGAGATCTACGCCCAGCCGCCGGGGAAGAAGCTGGAGAATATCAACCTCCTTTCGGGGGGTGAAAAATCCATGACCGCGGTGGCCCTCCTCTTTGCCACCTACATGGTTAAGCCGTCCCCATTCTGCCTCCTGGACGAGATAGACGCCGCCTTAGACGAACAGAATGTAAGCCGCTTTGTCCAGCTTCTGCGGGAATTTAACCGTATGAGCCAGTTCATCGTCATTACCCACAATAAGAAAACGGTTACCGGCGCGGGAACGCTGCTGGGGGTAACTATGGAGGAATCAGGGGTAACCAAGGTTATCTCGGTGCGGCTGGAAAAAGAATACAGCCCGCCAAAACCTATCGCCGATGAAGAGCCCTATCAGGAGGAAGAGGTCGAATACGAAGAAGGCCAGGAACTCCCGCCTGATGTGGCCGATCCGGCCCTGGTAAGCGCGGAAATGCTTCGGCCCATACGGAGCGGGCTAAAACCCGCCATACCGGAGGCCTCCGGCGGGGACCGTGTTTCCGGGACGCCCGCGCCGGTCGAGACCGGGAAGACCGAAGAATACGCTGAAGCCCTCGAGGAAGCGGCTGTTCCCGCCGCAGGTGGAGACTAAAGAGCAGCCGTATACGATAAGAACCGGGTTTCGGGGCAGGATCGCCGTCAGAAGGACCCGCTCCAAAGTCTTGACTGTATACCTACCATTCGGTATACTGGCGGTATGGATACCAGAAGCGCTATTATAGAAGCCGCCCTTGCCCTCTTTTCCCGGCGGGGCTATGAATCCGCGACCATTCAGGAAGTTGTCGATGCCGCGGGGATCACCAAACCGACCCTGTACTACTACTTTGGCAGCAAACAAGGGCTTCTGGAAGCAGTGGCGGCGGAATATGGGACAGCCCTCACCGGAATTATTCGGAAGGAGGCGGAATACCGCAGGGATCTCGTTACAAACCTGTCCGGGCTTTTCAGGGAAACCCTGGACTTTACCCTGGCGCACCGGGATTTTTTCAGGCTTATGATGGGCCTTTTCTTCTCCGCTCCTGAAACCACCGCCTTTGCCGCTGGCAGGAAGCTCAGGGAGGAACTGGTTTCGATACTTGAAGCCCTCTTTACGGACGCAGGCAGGGATCACGGCAACATGAAGAACCGGCAGAAAATCTACGCCGAATCGTTCATGGGCCTCCTCGAAACCTGGGGCATCCTGACGGTGAACGACGAGATACACATGGAGGATCATCTCCGGTACCAGATAATCCATCAGTATATGTACGGGATTTTTTCGTAACCCAGGCTGTTGGCAGAGCGGTTCCGGCTAACCCGCCGGGGACGGCTCTTTATTTTTTTACCTGGCTCTACCTAACGGTAGGTATGCTTACAGGAGGCGGTATGACTTCGGATTGTGGAAGCGGTATGGGAAACCGTATTTTTTATCACATTTATCCGCTCGGATTTTGCGGGGCCCCGGAGCGGAATGATTTCAGGCAGCCGGCGGGGCCGGGGCTTCGTTCCCTGGCGTCCCACATACCCCGGCTTGAGGAACTGGGGATAAACGCCCTGTACCTGGGGCCGCTCTTTGAGTCCACAGCCCACGGGTACGACACGCTGGATTATTATCATGTGGACCGGAGGCTCGGCAATAACGGCGATCTGAAGTCCCTGATCCGGGCCTTCCATGACCAGGGGTTCATCGTGATTCTGGACGGTGTTTTTAACCACACGGGCCGGCACTTTTTCGCGTTCCGGGATCTGGTGGAAAAACGCGAGGCTTCGGCGTACCGGGACTGGTTTTACCGCCTTGACTTCACCGGCCGCAGCCCCCTGGGCGACCCGTTCCGGTACGAAGGCTGGAACGGCTGTTATGACCTGGTAAAACTCAACGGCGCTTCGCGGGAAGTCAGGGAACATCTTTTTGGGGCGGTCAGGTTCTGGATAGAGGAATTCGATATAGACGGACTGAGGCTTGACGCGGCGGATCAGCTTCTCCCGGATTTTATGGACGAGCTTTCCGTCCGATCAAAAGAGATGAAGCGGGATTTCTGGCTTATGGGGGAGGTGGTTCACGGGGATTACCGCCGTTGGGCCGGGGAAGGGCGGCTTGATTCGGTTACCAATTACGAACTCTACAAGAGCCTGTGGTCAAGTTTCAACGACCGGAATTTTTACGAACTCTCCTGGTCCCTGAGGCGGCAGTCGGGACCGGACGGCCTGTACCGGAACATCAAACTCTACACCTTCGCCGACAACCATGACGTCAACCGGGCGGCGAGCGTCCTGAGAAACCCGGCGCATCTCTTTCCCCTCTACGGGCTTCTCTTCACCATGCCGGGGATCCCTTCTATTTACTACGGCAGTGAACGGGGGATGCGGGGAGAAAAACGGAACAACAGCGATTCCCCGCTCAGGCCGGCCTGGGAGGATCAGGATGGACGGCTTCCCCCGGAGAACCGCCCCGCCGCCGGCGTCGGCGCGCTTTCCGGGGCGATACGGGACTTCATCAGGATACGGCGGGAGAACCCGGCGCTGTGGGACGGCGGGTACTGGGAACTTCTGACGGCCCACGAACAGTTCGCTTTTCTGCGGGAAGGTCCTGGCGGCCAGGCAATTATCGTAGCGGTGAACAGCGCGGAAAGCGGAAAAACGATTTCCCTGCCGGGGAATGTTCCGGGAAGGAACGGCCGGACCCGGTGGCGGGACCTCCTTTCCGGCGCGGACTTTTACCCGGACGCGGGAAGGCTCACGGTTCCCCTGGAACGCTCATGGCTGAGGATTCTGAAGCGGGAATGAACCCCGCCGGTTCCTTCCTCTCCTTCCCGCGCCGCGCTTTATACATTAAATACCAGCATCTCCGGCGGGGGTGAAGTGTTCAGGTAAATAGGCGAACATTAAAACATAGAAGATGCTGGAAAGCCGGTTAAGGGCTTCCACAATATCAGGCCGTAGGGATTTGCCGGGACAGGATTCGTCCTTGAACGCTGAAACCGCCGCCAGTTCTGTTTCCCGGGCGGCGGTACGCAGAAGATTCAGCCTGAGGCTCAACGCGCCCATAGTATAGTCCATAAGCAAATGCTTGCAGCCGAAGTATTTTTCAGGATGATGGGACCGTTCCCGAAGCTCTCCGGAAGAAAGCCCCAGAACGCGGAATGTCCCCAGAGGGGTTCCCTGATATTCGGCGGATAGAAGGCTCCGCACGAATACGAGAATCTCCTGGAGATCCCGTATAAAGGCGGCGTTTTCCATCTCCCCTCCCAGAATCTGGGCTTCCAAGATCATGGCGGTAAGTGTATCCACCTTTCCCCGGAATACAATGAGGGGGGCGTCTTTTTCGATCAACTGATTGCCGCGAAGATGGGTCAGCGTCTCGGGTTTTTCATCAAGTTTTTCCCCATTACAACCGTAATACACCGCAACTACTCCAAAATAGACGATTAAAGCTGTTCTAAACCGCGCGGTTTTTGAAGCAGCCCTGAACGTGAGTATACACTCCGCGGCGGGTTCCCGGAAAGTCTTCAGGAAGTCCGCCACTGTAAAAACCACCCGCTCCGGCCGTCCCCCAGCAGGTCCGCCATGACCGGCATAGCGCTTTCCAGCGCGGCTTTCAGCATCCAGGGAGGATTCAGAATGATCAGCCCGCTCCCGTACATGCCCCGGTCTGTCCGGGCGGCGGTGTACAGTTCCACCCGGCACCGGTTTCCCTGGTAAAGACCAAGGAGCGTTTCCGGCAGCCCGGCATCCCTGTTTCCCAAGAGGGGGTACCAGATGATGTAGAGTCCGGTGGGAAACCGTCTGAGGGCTCCCGCCAGGGTACGGGGGAGATTCTCGTAATCCTCCTTTACTTCATACGGCGGGTCTATAAAAACGCAGGCCCGGCGGGACGGGGGCGGAAGCAGGCTCTTGAGGCCCAGAAATCCGTCTTCCCGCCTCAACCTGAACCGGCGGTCGGGCCCCAGAGCCTGGGTAAGAGCCGCGAAATCCGCAGGATGCAGCTCAAAACATACGGCCCTATCACAGGGGCGGAGCAGGGCGCTCATGAGAGCGGGGGAACCCGGATAGTACGGCTCGCCCCCTTGCCAGCCTTTCGCCTGATGGGGCCGAAAATTTTCCGCACGCGCCCTAAGCCGCTCAAGCAGCGGGGGCAAGACCGGATGGGCGGATTCGGGAGCGGCGCTGTTGCCCCCCCGGTCCGGCAGCCGCCCACACAGCCGGCCAATCCCCTGGTTCCATTCCCGGGTTTGCAGGGCATAGCCGCCGGCAAGGGAATAAACCCCCGCTCCGGCGTGTGTGTCGATACTGATATAGGGGGTATCCT
>JAIRSS010000171.1 GCA_031255315.1 Spirochaetaceae bacterium | reverse complement strand
CGGACGGGCGCGGAGCGTCTCCCGGCGCGGAGCTTTCTCCGGCGGCATTCAAAAGCGAAACGAGCGCGCGGGTGTCTCCGGTTCTAAGCGCGTAGGAAAGGCCGCCCAAAAACCGCGCCTCGCCGATACTCGCCGCGTCCCTGCCCGAAATCAGCGTCATCTGTATCCCCGATTCGGCCTTCTCCGTTTCCCCAAGGACGAGGTAACAACGCGCCGCTTCAAGCAGGCTGCGGTCGTCCCTGTTTTCAGGATCCGCAAAGGCAGCCCGGTTAAAGGCGGCGGCGGCGGCTTCGGTATTTCCCAAAAGGAGATGGAGTTTTCCGAGCCGGACAAGGTTATCGTGGAGTTCGGCGGGGGAAAGCGCGGGATTGTTTGTCCGCTGTTCCAGGCGGGGGATTTCATCGGCAAGAAGCGCGGAGCCGGATGCTTGCGCGTACAGGACGAGGGGGATGCCCGTCAGCAGGAAGAATACGAGCGCCGTACTTGCGCGTGTTTTAATCGATCTAATCGATCTAATCAATCCAATCAACCTAACCAATCCAATCAACTTAATCGACGTCATTTAATCAATGCCGTAAGCGCCGTCGTCTTTGCCGCCGCTCTCTTCGTTCTTCGCCGCGCCTTCGGGGGAAGTTTCCGCGTCCTTACCGCGTTTTTTCCTGCCGCGTTTTGCGGGACGGGTTTCTTCTTTCTGTTTCCGGTTCTTCCTCAGTTGGATGGATATCGCGACAGGAACGGCGGCCAGGAGGCCCGCCGCGAAAGAGACAAAAGCGGTGAGAAATACCGGTACGTCGGAAAGCATCGCAAAGCCGAAAGAAATATCGCATTTGTTTTCCAGATTGAAACCGATAAACACAAGGAAAACCGCGCATAAAACAACAAATCCAATAAACTTTAAAACCATATACATCTCCTCATTATCACGTCTCCTCATCATCTATATCGAAGGGCTGCCGAAGCATCCCTTTGTTTCACAAAAGTTCCAAACCGTCCGCCCTGAACGTATTCCCCCTGAGCGATGAAAGGGTTACCCGCGCATAGGAACCCGCAAGGGCGGCGGCTCCGGGAACCACGGCCATTTCATCACGTTCAGTACGGCATATTAATTCATCGGCATTTTTTCGGGAAATTCCTTCAATTAAAACAACTTCCCGCTTCCCGACGCGGCTTTTCAGGAGTTCCCGCGTGTGTTTTTTTTGCAGGCTGATGACCCGGCCAAGCCGTTCCCGCTTTACCGCCTCGTCAACGCGGTTGGGAAGGGAAAAGGCGGCTGTCCCCTCGCGGGGGTTGTAGTGGTACATGTAGGCGTAGAGAAACTTCACGCTTTCCATAAGGTCCAGGGTAAGCCGCAGGTCTTCTTCCGTTTCGCCGGGGAAGCCGACAAGTATGTCCGTGGAAAGGCTGATGCCGGGCATGGCCGTGCGTATCTCTTCTACAAGGCTGAGGTAAGTTTCGCGGGTGTATTTCCGGTTCATGGCTTTAAGAACGGCGTTGGAGCCGTGCTGGACGCAGAGGTGGAGGTGGCGGCAAAATACGGGATTCTCCGCCATGACGCGGATGGCCCTGGAAGAAAAGTCTTTGGGATTGGCCGACAAAAACCGCGCCCGGCGTATTCCGGTCTTCTCGAGCGCCTTTGCGATAAGTTCCAGAAGGCCGGGAAAGTCCAGGACACCGGCGGGCCCGCAAAGCGGATCCGCGTTCTCCTGCCAGCGGTAGGTGTTCACGTTTTGCCCCAACAGGCATATTTCCCGCACGCCGTTTTCCGCCAGGCGGCGTATCTCTTCCAGAATCGACGCGGGAGAACGGGAGATTTCCCGGCCCCGTACATAGGGAACGATGCAATAAGAACAAAAGTTGTCGCAGCCGTGCATGATGGGCACAAGGGCGCGGAACTGGCCTTTTTCAAGGTGAAACGATGAGAACGTAAACGCCGGTTTGATATTGACCGGATCGACCGCAGCGCCGCGCTTTCCCTTTTCGGCGGCTTCCAGTATTTGCGGAAAAATCGAACGCGCCCCGGTTCCCATCACATAATCGACGGCGCGGTAATCTTCCCGCAGTTTTCCGCCGAGCCGCTGGGCCATACAGCCCGCCACCACCAGGGTAAAGCTTCGGGAAGGCCGCTTTTTCTTTAGCGCCGCGTATTGGGCAAGCCGCCCCAGAAGCCGCTTTTCGGCGGTCTCCCGCACGGAACAGGTATTGAGCAGGACAAGGTCGGCGTCTTCCCCACCCTCCGCCGCGGACCATCCCCGTTCCCGGAGTATTTCCGTCAGCGCCGCCGATTCGGCCGTATTCATCTGACAGCCATAGGTCTCGAGAAAGAAAGTCACGCCCGCTTTCTAAGTTCCGTAAGAAAACGGATGCCGTTCCAGATTCCCGTTGCGAGTAGGCCGACAGCGCCTATACCCAGCAGGGTTCCGGCAAAGATTCGTATGCCGGGAACGCGGGATAACACGGACAACACCCCCGCCGCCAAAACGACAAGCCCGGGTTTATGGTCGTCCGCGTCTTTCGATCTGACGGCGCCTATGCCGACGATGCCTAATACCGCACCGGCGGCGATTCCCATAATGGGAAACCGGGCGCCCAGCGCGGCCAGCAACAAGAGCCCCGTCCCTCCGGCAAGGCAGGCGATGGCGCTGACGCCCCGTTTTGCCAGAACATTAGTGGGGGTGTATTTTTCTTCAGGTATTAAATCGTTCATGGTTTAATGATAACGGAAAAGCCGCCTTTGGGAAAGGTGACGGGTGAGCGCGGTGCCTCAATAATTTGGCGATAATTTGACGATGGTTGAATTAAATAGTGATATGCCTTATATTTCAGATATGAATGACTTTTTAAGAGGAATGGCTTCAATTGGGCAGCTCCTCCCCGATCCGGCCCCTTATTCAGACTATCCGTCCAGAGACTCCGCATGGGAGGGGGTGGCGGATTCGTTTTACCAGACGGGGAATAATCTTCGGGCCGCCATAAAAGAGTTTTCTGATGCCCAGCGGAAAAGCAAGCAAACGTCTTAGAAGGGAACTCGTGGATCAGTCCCAGTCCGTCATTCAAACTACCGTTCATACAAGAGAACTTTTTCAGGGCCCCCTTCCGGAGCCGGAAATGCTGGAAAGGTACAAAAACGCCGGTCCGTCCTTTCCGGAACGGATAATGTGTATGGCGGAAGCCCATAATGCCGCCGATGTTAAGGCCAAAGACAGAATTTCGCTTTCTAATCTGATTATCCCCATTATAGGCCAGGTATTTACGCTCATACTTGGAGCGGGCGGCATTATAGCGTGCGTTTATCTTGCAAAAGCCGGTTTCGCCGGCGGCGCTATAGCCGCTATAGTGGGCAGCTTCTCTCCTATGGTCATAAACGCCCTTAGGGGCCTTCGACAGACAAAAAAGTAAGCCGGATCGCCCGGCAAGTCCTAGCCCGAAGCCCCGGACCAGTCCGCTGACAGTAACCAGTTGGCCCCGGACCGGCTTTTCCTGCTGCCTTACGGCTTTATTTTCCATATGCTTCAATCCCTCCTGTGATTCACGCTTTCTTTGACGAAAACGATACTTTGATACTTTTATCGTGCCGCCGCCTTTCAGCGCAATTTCCTGTACGGCCAGAAACCCCGGCAAGCCCCAAAAAGGACGGGAACTAACCCGCCCAAAGAACCGGAATATCTTTGCCAAATATCCGTCCCTTGACAACACGTAATTTATAGTTTACATTATACTTATGAGAGAGATACGCCGGTCCGATGTTTTCAAAAAGTGGCTTAAACAACTTAAAGATCGGATAGGCAAGGCTCTCATCTATAAACGAATTGAACGGCTGGCCGAGGGAAACCCCGGAGATTCCGCCCCTGTCGGCGAGGGGCTTTCCGAAATGCGTATCCACCACGGCCCCGGTTACCGGGTCTATTACAAAGATACCGGTACGGAACTTATAATCCTGCTGTGCGGCGGGAACAAATCCACCCAGAAGGCCGATATAGCCA
>JAIRSS010000153.1 GCA_031255315.1 Spirochaetaceae bacterium | reverse complement strand
TGGTCGCTACGACCTTCTTCGCGTTAGGCGCGATCATCAATAAGTTCATCCCCGCGATTCACAGTTACGCATGGATGATTCTGTCGGTTGCGGCGGTCAAGGCGCTGGGACTCCTGCCCCAGGAATTCGAGCTTTGCTGTTATCAATGGTTCCAGTTTGTGATGAAGAACCTCACCGGCGTGCTTCTCGTGGGTATCGGTGTCGCGTACACCAATCTCAGGGAGATCGCGATGGCCTTCTCTCCCCAGTATCTGCTCCTCGTATTTGTTACCGTCCTGGGGGCAATTCTTGGCGCGGGCTTTATCGGAAAGCTGGTAGGCTTCTACCCCATAGACTCATCCATTACCGCCGGCCTTTGTATGGCCAATATGGGCGGCACGGGGGATGTGGCGGTGCTTTCCGCTGCGGAGCGCATGGAGCTTATGCCCTTCGCCCAGATTTCTTCCCGCATAGGCGGCGCGTTCATCTTAATTCTGTCGAGTGTGATACTTCAAATTATAGGAGGAGGATGAGTTTACCTTTTCGCACAGCCCTGCGTCCTATGACGCGGGGTATTTGACGTACGACCGGTGGAGTAACTCGGCGGTGAAAGTCCGCTGCACATATAAGGCAGTACAGGCAGCCGAACTGCTTCAAACTGCTGGATGAACTGCGGGAAGCCTGCGATATTCCGGTATGGCACGACGACGCCCAGGGAACCGCGTCGCCACGGGCCGGGGGGATTTCCCCAACCAGGTGAACAACTCGATCTGTTTTCCCGGCCTTCTGAAAGGGGCCCTGCTGGTATGGGCGCGGAAGATCACCGACGGCATGGCTATCCGTTGCGCCCACTCCATTGCGGAGTTTTCCGAGAAGCGCGGCGTCTCCCCGGACAACATCATCGTTAGCATGGAAGAGACCGATGTTTTTGCCCATGAAGCCGCCGATGTGGCGCAACAGGCGGTCGCGGCGATGCGGAAGTAACACCACCCGCGGACCCCGCGGCCGCTTTGCTGGATTGCTTCGCTGGGCCCGCTTGGAATTACTGACCGAGGAGGCCCTGCTTCTTGCCAAGCGAACCGGGGGTTTCTATAATGGGCCATGCGTGTTATTGCGGATCTGCACATTCATTCCCGGTTTTCCCGGGCAACGGGAAAAAAACTTACCCCTGGGTATCTGGACCGGTGGGCGCGAATCAAGGGGATTGGCCTTTTGGGCGCCGGAGATTGCACCCATCCCCAGTGGCTGGCCGAATTGCGGGAACAGCTTGAGGAGCGCGAGCCGGGGCTGTACGCCTTAAAAGAGCGGGTGCGGACGGAATTCGACCGGGGCCCCGCTCTGGCCGAAGGGCTTCCCACGCCGGCGGGGGATTTTCTCCGGTTTGTTCTTACCGGAGAAATCAGCACGATTTATAAAAAGGGAAACGCCGTCCGGAAAGTTCATCACCTGATTATCCTGCCCGATTTTAAGGCCGCCGCTTCTTTTCAGACCCGGCTGGAACGGGAGGGCGGCAACATCCGTTCCGACGGACGGCCTATTCTCGGCATAGATTCCCATGACCTTCTGGCCATGCTTCTGGATACGGACGAACGGTCTCTGCTCATCCCCGCCCATATCTGGACCCCCTGGTTTTCGGCCCTGGGAGCTCAGTCGGGCTTTGATTCAATCGACGAATGTTACGGCGGCCTGGCTTCCAGGATTCCCGCTGTGGAAACCGGGCTTTCTTCCAATCCGCCTATGAACTGGGCCCTTGCCGCCCTGGACCGGTTCGCCGTCGTCTCCAACTCCGACGCCCATTCCCCGGAAAAGCTGGGCCGGGAAGCCACGGTTTTTATGATGGATTTGGATTATCCCTCCCTGTACGAGGCTCTGTGGTCGGCCGGCGTTTCCGCTTCGGACTCGGCGCGTCCTGCCGTTCCCCTCAGAGGGAACGGCGAAAACCGCATTGTTGAAACCATCGAATTTTTCCCCCAGGAAGGGAAGTACCACTACGACGGCCACCGAAACTGCGGGGTGTACCGTAATCCCCAAGAAGCGGCGGCCTCCGGCGGGATTTGCCCGGTATGCGGAAAACCCATGACCCGGGGCGTCATGGGCCGGGTCATGGAGCTGGCCGACCGTCCGGTAGACGAGACGGCCCCCTGTCCGCCTGAACCCCGCGCCGCCGCCAACCAGCGGCCCTACCGGTCCCTTATTCCCCTGCCGGAGCTGTTGGGGGAACTGCTGGAAATCGGGGTAACTTCAAAGAAAGTAAAGGCCGCTTACGGCGCGTTGATAGAAAAGGCGGGAAGCGAATTCGCCGTCCTGCTGGACATGAGCGCCGGAGACATCGCCGGCCTCCGGTGTCCCGGCCTTTCGGGGGAACTCCTTGCCGCCGCCGTCGCCCGGATGCGCCGCGGGGACGTGTCGATTACCCCCGGGTACGACGGGGAGTACGGGATCATTCGGGCTTTTCCGCCGGGCGGGAAGAACCGATCCTGGGGAGAGCCGGATTTGTTCGGCGGGCCGGACGGGTTTACCCCGTCTCAGGCGAATCCCGGACCGGGGATGGAGGGAGCGGTTTCAACGGGAGCCGCTCAGGAAGGGAAAACGCATAGGGGGAACGAGGAAGCGCCGCCCCAGGTTCAGCCCGCCGCCAAAGGGGAACCGGCGCGGTTCGGGGCCGCCGGGTTCCCCCTGGACCGGGACCAGGAAGCGGCGGTTTCTTACAACGGACGGTACGCCGTCATCATTGCCGGACCGGGTATGGGGAAGACGGCGGCAATCGCCGCCAGGATAGCCCGGCTTATCTACGAAGGGCGGGACCCGGCGTCCATTCTGGCCCTCAGCTTTACCGTAAAGGCTGCGGCGGAGCTGGGGGAACGTATTGCCCGGATGGTTTCGGAAAAGGCGTCCGCCCGTATTACCGCAGCGACCTTTCATTCCCTATGCTGCGCCCTGTTGCGGGAACAGTCCGCGAATGCGTCCGCTGCTGCGTCCGCTAATGCGGCCGCAGGCGCGCCGGGGCGTTTTTCCGTGTTAAGCGAATCCGGGCGGGATGGAATTTTGGAAGAGATCCTCAAGGCGGCGCCGGGAAAACCAGGATTGCGGCTTCAGGGCCTGGGGAAGTACATCGAAAGCCGGAAGCGGTTCCTGCTCCAGCCGGGAGAACACCTCCCCCGTCTGGGCGGACGGGAGGAGGCCGCGTCCCCGTTCCTGGCGTCCCTGCCGGAATTGGCGGGAACCTTCGGCCTGGGAAAAGCTAATCCGGAAAAGGAGGCCCTCTACGGCCTTTACCGTCAACGTCTCGCGGAAAAAGCCCTCCTGGACTTTGACGACCTTATCACGGAGACGGTACGGCTTCTGGCGGGGAATCCCGCCCTCCTTTCGAAATACCGGAACCGCTATCGGTGTATCCTGGTTGACGAGTACCAGGACGTAAACTTTGCCCAGTACGTTCTGGTACGGCTTCTGGCTCCCAACGTGAAAGAAGCCGGCAATGAAACGGCGTTTCAGGAACTCCGGGTCATTGGGGATCCCAACCAGGCGATCTACGGTTTCCGGGGAGCGGACAAACGGTTTCTGGATCGCTTTACGGAGGATTACCCCGGAGCGGAAACCTTTTACCTGTCCCGGAGCTTTCGCTGCGCCGGCCCCATTATCACCGCGGCGGGACGGCTGACCGGCAGCCGCCTTGCGGGAACGGATCAGGCGGTGCGTCTTTTCCGGGCCGGGTACCCCACAGAGAAATCCGAGGCCGAAGGTATAGCCCGGCGTATAGCCCGGCTTATCGGGGGGACGAGTTTCTTCGCTCTGGACAGTAAAGTCGCAGGACGCAACACTGATACGGCGGAAAAAACGCCGGAAGAGGGGCCTGCACACGGGCTTACCAGTCTTGGAGAGTGCGCGGTCCTGATACGGGCCGGGGCTTTGGCGTCTCCCCTCACCAAAGCCCTCAGGGACCACGGAATTCCCTTCGATGTTACCGAGGAGCGTCCCTGGTGGGAGGAGGAGCCGGTCAAGACCGTACTCGGCAGGCTGCGAGAGCAGCCGGGGCGGTACGCCGGGCAATCCCCGGCGGAGGCGGTGCAAACGGCATGGGAAAAGGCGGACAGGGACGGCGTTCTGAAAGCGGCCCTGAAGGGGCGCGGAAAACGGGGAAACGCCGGGGAGGACGCGTGGTATGCCGGACGGCTCCGCGCTCTGGCTGGAATGTATGGAAGCCTGGGGGAATTTTTGGATACCCTGGCGGTCAGTGAAAGCGGGGACGCCGGGCCGGTAAAACAGGAGGCGGTGCGGGTCATGACCATCCACGCCTCCAAGGGTCTGGAGTTTGATCACGTATTTGTCGCCGGTCTTGAAGAAGGAATTCTGCCCTTTACCCTCTACGACGGGGGGGCCGCCGGTGCAGGGGCGGCGGACCGGACGGCGGAAGAAAGGCGGCTTCTCTACGTGGCCATGACGCGGGCGCGGCGGGGCCTGTATTTGTCCTGGGCGCGTACGCGGATGCTGGG
>JAIRSS010000093.1 GCA_031255315.1 Spirochaetaceae bacterium | reverse complement strand
GCGTCGCCGGGCCGCCGGGCCGCTTCTTTGGTGGGGATGGACTGGCCGGTGACGCGCCGGGCCGCTTCAATCATCTCCCGGACCGTAACGCCCCGCTCGCTGCCCAGGTTTACGGTAAGGCTCTTCCCTTCCCCGACAAGGTAGTCCAGGGAAAGAACGTGGGCCGCCGCCAAGTCAGTAACATGAACATAGTCGCGGATACAGGTGCCGTCCCTGGTATCGTAGCCGGCGCCGAATACCGGTACGCAATCCCTCATGCCGCAGGCGGCTTCCATGATCACCGGCAGCAGATTGGCGGGATTCTGTTCCAGCCCGTACAAGACGCCTTCAGGATCGTAGCCTGCGGCGTTGAAATAGCGCAGGGAAACGAATTTGATTCCTTTGAGTTTGTCGTACCATTCCATGAACCGCTCAATTTCAAGTTTGGTAAAGCCGTAGAAATTCTCCGGGTTTTTCGGATGCCCCTCATCAACCGGGAGGTACTGGGGCTCGCCAAAAATCGCCGCGGAAGACGAGAAAAGCAGTTTGCGGCAACCCTGGGCGGCGGCGCTGTTCAGAATATTGATAGTACCGGTGATGTTGTGCACCGAATACTTTTCCGGAACGAGCATGGACTCGCCCGCCGCTTTCAGGGCCGCCAGATGCACCGCCGCTTCATACCCGGCGGCGAAAGCGGCGTCCAGCTCGTCGGTATTCAAAATCGAACCTTTGATGAACTGGTTTTCGGGGAATAAATTCATGGCAAGCCCGCTGGAAAGATCATCAAAGACGGCAATCTCATGCCCCCTCTCCATCAGCGCTTTAACCACATGGCTGCCGATATACCCCGCCCCTCCGATAACTAAAATACGCATAGGTATCTCCCGTAACGTAACGCGAAACCGCGCCCGCAAGACCCGCCGGTCTTACGGTTTCTCCCATAGCTGTTCGGGATAATAGCCTGCGGCGATTTTCCGGGCGATTTCCTGCTTTACCAGCGCCCGGTCTTCGGGATAGGTCATGCCAAACCAGGATTCTTCCGACGAAAAGAATTTGACCGTGCCCCTGCCCCGGAGGATCATCTCATTGACCGCATTGGGCAGGAGGCATTCCGCTTTTTCGCCGTCCTTGTTTTGGGCGTAAAAATCATCCCAGTAAGCCTGGAAAAAATCGAAGGCCCCGGGGGTAAAGCCGAAGAAATTCATGGAAACGTATTCCTTCCCGGTAAGGGGGTGAATCCCGCCGTCAATTTCGGTAATGATGGTTCCTTCCGGAGTATAGCTGATTTTGATATGTTCGCGCATAGACAGCAGAACGCCGTCCTTGACGGAACAGACGCCCCGTGAAACGGAACCAGCTTTGCTCATCGTGTTTTCCAGCACATAGCCGGCCATAGCGTGGTCCGTGCTGTCCGCGCCGCAGCCCGAAAGATATTCTCCCAGGGTTTTAAAGGCGTTCCGGCCATAGTAGTCATCGGCGTTGATCACCGCGAAGGGGGTTTTTACCACGTCCCGGGCGGCAAGCACGGCGTGGACGGTTCCCCAGGGTTTGACCCGGGTTGAAACCTGGAACGCATATTCCGCGTCAACGTTACAGGCAACCCGGTCAAAGATCCGCTCACGGAAATCTTTTTCAATATCTTTTCTGATGATATAAACAACTTTTCCATAGCCGCATTTCCAGGCGTCATAGGTTGCATATTCAAGCAGCGTTTCGTTATGCCGCCCCACGCCGTCTATTTGTTTTACGCCGCCGTAACGGCTGCCCATGCCCGCGGCAAGGACTACCAGGGTTGGTTCCATTGCGTTTCTTCCTTCTCAATAATAACTATAATACCGCCGCTCTCCCGGAGTATGTACTTCGAGGGGCTATGAGGCGTACCCCATAGCCCCTAAACGGCGATCTGTATCTAGTATAGGGTATTTTTCATCGAAAAGGAAGAGGCGTAACCAGGGCGGCGGCAATTCCGAATTTAACCGCAGACCTGCCGCGCGTCTTGCAATGACGGCGCCGGTTTGGTCCGGTTGATACGCCCAGGGAGCATCGTCCGGTGTTATTTTGAATTCGGAATTGCCGCCGGGGCGGGCGCGGCCCTTCACGTTGCGGCTGGGCGGCTTCCCGGCAGGTTCCACCGTTCCAGGGACTCCCGCATAAACCCGTGTATATCGATCCCGTACACCTCCTGCAGGATTTCCCCGTTCAGGGCCCGGCTGGGAGGGCCGCAGGATACAACGCCGCCTTTGCTCATCAGGGCGGCCCGGTCCCCAAAGCGGAGGACCAGGTTAAGGTCGTGGAGGACGGCGACCACCGCCCGGCGGCGTTCCCCGGCCCAGCGTGTAAGGCTGTGCAGAAGTTCTATCTGGTGCTTCAGATCCAGGTGGTTGGTTGGTTCGTCCAGCAGGATAAGGTCCGGGTCCTGGACAAGCGTCCGGGCCAGGAACACCCGCTGAAGCTGGCCGCCGGACAGCTCCGTTATCATCCGGTCTTTTTCCCCGTAAAGCCCCAGCCGCCGCAGAATATCCGTAATAAATTCGTGCTCCTCTTTGGAAAGGTTTTTCAGGAAACCCCGCGAATGGGCGTATCGTCCCAGGGCCGCCGTATCGTAGACGCTGTAGGGGAAGCTGGCCTGCGACATTTGTCCCAGCAAGGCGATCTTTTGGGCCAGGCTTTTTCGGGAAAGAGACGCGGCGTCCCGTCCGTCCAGCCGTATTTCCCCCCGGAAGGGGATGATGCGGGCTATCGCTTTTAAAAGCGTGCTTTTGCCGCAGCCGTTGGGTCCCGCGATGCACAGGACTTCCCCCCGGTCCACCTGAAGGGTAACGCCGCGTAGCACGTCAACCCCGTTGTATCCGGCAAAAAGCCGGTTTATCTCCAGCACGGCCTAGCGCTTCCTGAAATACGCCCAGGCGAAAAACGGCGCTCCGATGATGGCGGTAACGGCCCCCACCGGAAGTTCCGAAGGGGATACGACGGTCCGGGCGGCAAGGTCGGTAAGCACCAGGAGGGTCCCGCCGGTGATAAAGGACATGGGGAGGACGTATTGATGCCGTGACCCGACAATCCGCCGGGCAAGATGGGGGGCGATAAGGTCCACAAACCCGATAGCGCCGCTTAACGCCGCCACCCCGCCGGTAAGGACTGCGGAAGCGGCCAGCAGGCGTTTCCGCACCCTGGGGGCGTCCACCCCCAGGGAAAGGGCCTCGTCTTCTCCAAAGGTAAGGATGTCCATTTCCCGGACGTACCGGGAAAGCCCCAGGAACCCAAGGAGCAGGAAGGGAAGCAGGAGTCCCACGTAAGACCAGCCCTTGAGGGCGAAGCTGCCCATCTGCCAGTAGAGGAGGGTCCGCATCTCCTCCCGGTAGAGGGCGGCCAGGGTGGTAAGCAGGGCGTTGATGAACAGGGAAAACACCATGCCAAAGAGGATGATCGTATTGTTGGAGAACCCGCCGTCCAGCCGGGAGGAAAAGCCCAGCACGAAGAAAATGGTCAACAGGCCCGCAATAAACCCCGCCGCCGGGAGGGTAAAGCCGCCCAGCAGGGGGAGGGTGAAGCCCGTGAGTATGATGAGCCCCGATCCCAGGGAAGCTCCGGCGGACACGCCCAGGATATAGGGGGAGGCCAGTTGGTTTTTCAGGACCGACTGAAACACCGCGCCGCTTACGGACAACGCGCCCCCCGCCAGGAACGCCAGCAGCGCGCGGGGAAAGCGCAGGTTCCATACAATGGGGATGATTTTGGGATCCAGGGCGGCGCGGGGAGGCAGGCTGAACGCCTTCAACAGGATAACCCTCAGCGTATCCCCCGGACTGATGAGTGAACTCCCCAGAGACGTGCCGGCGCAGATCGTGATGAGGGAGACGCAGGCTCCCAGGGCTATTTTCCCCCGGCTGGTCATATACGCGTCACCCGCTAAAACGCCGGAAACCGGTCCGGGTATACAGCCGCCGCCATTTGCTTCAAGGCCGAAACAATATGATGGGAAGGGCGGGACGCGGCGTCGGCATCGATTACGTATACCCG
>JAIRSS010000198.1 GCA_031255315.1 Spirochaetaceae bacterium | reverse complement strand
CTTTACAGCGAGGGGGCGGGCCTTACGCCGGGCACGATAAACCAGATGAAGTACTGCGCCTGGGAACTTATCTCATGGGTAAAGGATCATGACGCGGCGCTGTTCCTTGTGGCCCACGTTACCAAAGAGGGAGTTATCGCGGGGCCGAAAACCCTGGAGCACATGGTAGACACGGTGCTTTATTTCGAAAGTTCGGCATCGGTTTCGGGCGACGGGGACTGCCGTTTCCTGCGGGCGGTGAAAAATCGTTTCGGCTCGGTTGATGAAATCGGCATTTTTACGATGGGCGAAAGGGGGCTTTCCACAGTGGAGGACCCCTCGCTGCTCTTCCTTGTCCGCCGCGAAGACGCGCTGCCCCCCGGCGTAGCCACCGCCGCCGTCCTGGAAGGCACCCGCCCCCTGCTTGTGGAGATACAGGCCCTTACCGTTCCGGCCAAAGGTTCGATAAGCCGGGTGTTTTCGGACCGTATCGATCATAACCGGGTCTCCCGCGTCGCCGCCACGCTGGAAAAGCACCTCAATATACGGCTTTCGGATCACGACCTCTACATCAATGTGGCTGGCGGAATACGGATCACCGAGGTAGGCGTGGAACTTGCCCTGGCCGCGGCCCTTTACTCGGCCCGTACCGGCATCCCCCTGCCCGCCCAGACCGCCGTAACCGGGGAACTTTCCCTGGCCGGAGAAGTGCGCCCGGTGCGCCGTCCGGCAAGCCGCGTCAAGACCGCCCGAAACCTCGGCTTTACCGGCTTCCTCGGCCCCTCCGGCGAAGGAATCCCCGATGGCGCGTCCGCACCCACCCTAAAGGCGGCAATTAAGGCGCTGTTTACCTGATTCATATTGATGGATTGGCGCGTGTGCCGGACTTACGCCGTCCGGTTGTTCCGGAGAGAACTTGACACAAAGAGGCCCATTTGGCTCTGCCGGCACCGTTCCTTAAGAGAAGATGTGACGGTTAGTGCGTTACCGTTTAGTGACATTGTAATTTCCCGTAACAAGCGGGGCACTAATGAAGAACACAGGAGCAATCTCCGGGGTATGGACCACACCTTCCAATCAACGTCAGAGTCATTATTGTATCGCTCGTTAACCGGCCAGTTCCAATGGTTGTCTTCCAGGCGCTGCCATACACTGTTTCGGCATTTCCATCTCCGATAAATGTTCCTGCGTCTTAATATCCTGCCGGATGCCCTGATCGGCGCCGGACGCGCCGGGATCCTCTTACCGCTGGCGCAGGTAGAACGAGTACTCCCCGTAGTTGCCACCGTACTGGGTTACTTTGGCGTAGTAGGTTCCCCGTTCAAGATAGGACTCAATAAGGGCGTTGTTGTCCCTGCCGCCGTCATCATCGGAGTCCAGTTCTATGGCGCCGCTGCTGTCATACAGGACAATAACCGTGTCCAGGCTCCCGGTGGTGCCAATGATGTAGGTTCCCGCCTGGCTTATGGTGAAGATGAACCAGTCAAGGGGATCGTAGTTCGACAGCGCGTTGCCGGACAAGGTTTGCCCCACGGAGATCCTGGCAGCCTGGGCCCGGGTATTATTCGGTTCGTACTGGTCGAACTCCTCAATACTCGTTTCACCGTGAAAGATGTATTCGCCCGTGACGGAATTGTCATACCCCCGGATCTTGATATAGTAGTCGGAGACTCCCCGCTCCGGCAAGAAAACTATCCTGGCGTTGGAGGAATTGTCGTCGGCGCCGTCGTCGTCTTTCTGAATCAGAATATCCCCCTGGTAAAGTTCCAGATAGGTGTCGAGATCCCCGGAAGTGTAAAGGTTTATCACTTCCCCGGTCCGGTACTGGAAACCGCTGAGATCGATTTTGAACCAGTCGGCGTCGTCGTCGGGGAACAGGGACAGCGCTAAGGGCAGCCGGGAAAGGCTGACAGTCCTGGCCTGATCCCGCCGGTTGTTGGGTTCCTGGGAATCGGCCGTCGGGTTTACCATTTCCAGAACAAGGACATAGGAACCGGTGGTTTCTTCGTCGTAGGGGTAGGCGTGGATGTAGTAGAGACCCGGTTCCCGCAGATACACGGAGATCCGGGCGTTGAGGTCATCCCCTCCGTCGTCATCGGAGCTGATTTCCTCTGAACTCGAATTGGGACCGTACAGGTTAAGCCGGGTATCCAGGCTGCCTTCGGTACTAACGCGGATCGTCGCCTGAGAGGTAAGCCGGAAGCTGAACCAGTCTTCGTCTCCGGAGGTGAAATTCATGTTGAATCTGCCCGGGCTAAGGGGATACGCGCCGGAGGCGATGTCGTTAGGCTCATAGGCGTCCCCGCTCTGGGCGGCCAGGGGAAGACTCAGGAACCATACTATAAGCGCTGTCAGGATCGGTCGTTTCATGGGTTACTCCTTAATAGACAGATTATTCTACTTATGAGGCAAAATGGCTAGTACCACCAAGGCCAGCAAATATAGGTGAAATTTGGGGCGCTGTTTCATTGAACCAAAGTCCAAACTTCGGTTCAATGAAACAGCTTTTCAATCAGACGGCGCTTAAGCGGAGGCTCAACCGGCGCTTTCTTCCAGGGTGAAGGTTTCCGCCTTCCGGTCAAAACTGAGCCGGTACGTTTTATTCGGCTCAACCTTCAGTTCTTTTTTTACCGCGTCGGTGGTGGTGGTTACGTTTTTATACAGGAGGCCGGGACGGGTATGATAGTAACTGATCTCCACCGGGGTGGTTCCGGGCTTGAGATAAAACCCCGTGTTATTGCTGTTTCCGGTTATGCTGCCGATAATACCGGCGATGCCGTTGAGCTTTCCGGCTTCGTAAAAAAACTCCGGAGGCCCTCCATCCACGGAATGTACCTGCACCGCCTCCGAGGTAACCGAACTCCGCGAATAGGGGTACACTTTGGCGGCGTCGGGATATTTTTCCAGAAAAACCTTGTTGGAGGCCTCCATCTTTTGCAGGCGCGTCCGGTTCATCGTCATACTAACAACGTAGGCAATAACCAGAAACGCCGCAATAAACAACAAATGAAAAAAACTCATACAAACTCCTTAACTTATGATGATGCCGAATCGGCCTTTGCGGACAAAACTTCTGTATCCTTAATGGCAAAATTTTCCATCTCCCTCCACATTTCTGTAAATTGGGTTAACCCCAGGGGGCCGCAGTCAAGACTGACCTCATCGCCCTCCCCAGCGGCGTCCATGATAGTCAGGGTGATGTCATGGGTTGGCGGAAATCCGCCTTCGCTTTTTCGGCGATAGGCGATATAACAATTCTTGAGGTCAAAGGTGTGTTGAAGAATCCGCCGCTTGTAAGAACGGAACAGACCGTCCGTCTCGAGTTCATAAAAAACATCCTCGCTAAATATGGCGATATACAAAAGCGCACTGGTGAGCAGGGCGGGAACGCCGCGGGCGAAAATGGCGTTGCGGGTAAATATCCCAATGATCATAGAAACCACAACCCCTGTAACGAAGGCGATAACAACGCCTTTGATAAGTTCGAAGAGACTCCGCTTGTACGTTTTCACTATATACCTCAACGCCTGGAAGAGGGTACAGAGGTTCCGTTCAAGTGTCAAGCCGTCGCGGTTCCTCATGTAAAAATCTTACCCTGCATACGTCTAATCTTTGTATGGATTTAGGATTCTGGATGGCTTTTGAGCTTTTTGTAAGTCTTTATTCTGCTTAGAATTAGCTCGTTGCGCAAATCCTTGTGGTATAAGGGCTTAGCTTGTTTTTGGCAAGATTTTGACGTGAGGAATTCGATGCGCTGGAGTAAGATTTAACGCGGGCAGCGTGCGGGTTGAAAAATCCCCCAAAATGCCCTACCGTATGAGCCTGTCCCCAAAAAATGAAAGATGGAGTATCCCATGGTCCTTGCCTTTTATGAATCCGCTCTTTTGGAAATTGACGTACAAAATGATTTTTGCCCGTCCTATTGTACCGCCTCAGGGGAAAAACGGCCTCCAGGATCCTTGGCGGTGGCTCAGGGAGACGCCGTAACGGAGCCGTTGAACGCGCTGGCGGCCCGGTTCGCCCGCGAAGGGGGCCGGGTGATAGCCACCGCGGACTGGCATCCCCCGGGGCATTGTTCTTTCGCCGCCTCTCATCGGGGAAAAAATCCGGGAGACGCCGTTTTCGTGCCCGGCGCGGGGGAGCAGGTCCTCTGGCCGGTCCATTGCGTACAGGGGACGTCCGGGGCGGATTTCCATGAACGGTTGGATTTGCGGCCTGTGAACCTCATTATCCGCAAGGGTTTTCGGGAAGGGCTGGATTCTTATTCGGCGTTCTTTGAAAACGACCGGAAAACTTCAACCGGTTTGGACGGGTTCCTCAAGGGGCTGGGAATCAAAACCGTGGCGCTCGGCGGATTAGCCGCGGACTATTGCGTGTTCTATAGCGCTATGGATGCCGCCGCCTTGGGATATACCACCGTGGTCCTTAAAGACGCGGTTCGGGGGGTGGGGTTTCCCGAAGGTTCTGTGGAGAGGGCCTTTGCTGACATGAAGGCCGCCGGGGTGCTGCTTCTGAATTCGGGGGACCTTGAATGAACCGCGTATCAGCCCTCTTTACGGACTTTTACTCCCTCACGATGGCTCAGGGGTACTGGAAGAAGGGTATGAACTGCCGGGCCGTCTTTGAAATGTTTTTTCGCCGCCAGCCTTTTGGCGGAGGTTTTTCCGTATTCGCGGGGCTTGGGACCCTGGTGGAAACTATCCAGAACCTGGGGTTTTCCGATGGGGATACCGGCTATCTGAGAAGTCTTGGGATATTTGAAGAAGGGTTCCTCGACTATCTTCGGGGGTTTCGCTTTACCGGGTCCCTCTGGGCTATGGACGAGGGCCGGGTGGTGTTTCCCCAGGAACCCCTCATCCGGGTGGACGGCGGGCTCATTGAGTGCCAGATTCTGGAGGGGCTTATCCTTAATACTCTCAATTTCCAGAGCCTTATTGCTACCAAAACCGCCCGGGTGTGGCTGGCTTCAAAGCAAGGGGCGATCATGGAGTTTGGCCTCCGCCGGGCTCAAGGGGTTGACGGAGCCATGTCCGCATCCCGCGCGGCCTTCATCGGCGGGGCGTCGGGAACTTCCAATGTGGCGGCGGGGAGGGCCTTTGGTATCCCCGTGATGGGAACGATGGCCCATTCCTGGGTTATGTCCTTTGCCGGCGAAGAGGAGGCGTTTTCGGCGTACGCGGAGATCTACCCCAGGCATCCGGTTTTCCTCATTGATACCTACGACACCCTAAAAAGCGGAACGCCGAACGCGATAACTGTTGGGAAACGCCTGGCCGCTCAGGGGAAGAACTTCGGGATACGCCTGGATTCCGGGGACGTCCATTATCTTTCGGTGGAAGTTAGAAAGATGCTGGACGCTGCGGGGCTGTTCAAGGCGACTATCGCGGCGTCCAACGATCTGGATGAGTCCATCATCCAGGCTCTTACCGATGTGGAGGCTCCTGTTAATTCCTGGGGCGTGGGGACTCAAATGGTAACCGGCGGCGGAGACGCGGCTTTTACCGGGGTGTATAAACTCATCGCCAAAGAAGACGTTGCGGGACGCCTCCGTCCGGCAATCAAGTTCTCTGACAATCCGGAAAAAACTACTACTCCGGGTATTAAACAGGTGTGGCGGCTCACGGATGCTCACGGCATGGCCCTGGCGGACATCCTGGGCTTCGAAGGTTCCGCGGAAGGTTTTGCGCCGGATCGCATAGAGACGGGGCGGCGGTACGCCTTCTGGCATCCTTCGGCGGACTACCGTCATTTTTATTATACCCCCCTAAGCAGCCCGGAACCGCTCCTCAAACTCTGGGTGAAGGATGGGTCCCTTGTCCGGGAGGAGCCTTCGCTGGAAGCCATACGCCGGCGTGTACGGGAAGACTTAGCGCTTTTCGATCAGAGCTACAAGCGGCTTCTTAATCCTCATATTTACAAAGTATCGATCACCGGGGGGATCAGGGATCTTAAACTCGCGTTGATAAAAAGTTTTCTGGGAGATTTATAGCCGAGGCCGCAGCACAGCCGGCGCGGGGGAAGGCCGGGGCGATCCAGCCGCTCTCCTCTGCGGCTGTTCCAATCCCGCAATGACCATACGCCTGATCCTCCAGACCGGATGACCAGCGCGTACTGTTCCCGCCGAACGCACGGCGTGTATGAATTATCCGGCGTCCGCGTGCGTTTCCTGCGGATATTTGAACCCCCATTGCAGGCGGATCTCATCCATAATCTCCGCGATAACCAGGGATTCATCAAGCGGCATAACGCTGCTTTCCGTATGACCGGCGCGGAGGCAGTCCATCACCGCATCCGCTTCGTAGTTGTAGCCGTTGCCCCGGAAGACGCCTTCCCAATGACCGGGCGGCCTTCCGGGAAGCACGAGGTTCGCGGTGCGGCAAGATACAAAAGACGGCAGGTGTATATACCCCTTGGTTCCGTAAATCCACAGATCGTTTACGGTGGCAAGCGCGATGGAGGCGCTCACCAGGGCTGTTTGATGCGGCCCCCAGTAAAGAAGGGCGGCGGCTTCTTCATCAACGCCGGTTTCGCCCAGCGAAAGGGCGCCGCTGATTTTTTGCGGGCGCTTCCCGCCAAAGGCCAGGGACGCAAATGAAATCGGATAGACGCCTGCGTCCAGGAGGGCGCCGCCTCCCAACGCGATGTTCCTAAGCCGGTGTTCCGGCGGCAGATCCGCCTTAAAACCGAAGTTTCCTTGGACCATGCGTATTTCTCCCGCCAGGCCGCCGGAGAGCCATTCCCGCGCTTTGCAGACCGGGGGGACAAAACGCGGCCACAGGGCCTCCATAAAAAAAACCTTTTGCCGGCGGGCGCAGTCGATCATGCTGGTAAGTTCGGCGGCGTTAAGCGCGGCGGGTTTTTCGCAGAGTACGGCCTTGCCCGCCGTAAACGCCGCGATTGCAAGTTCCCGGTGGGCCGAGTGGGGAACGCCGAGGTACACGACGTCGATCTTTGAATCATCCAGCATGGCGTCAAAGCGGGTATAGGTTTTTTCTACGCCGTATTTTGCGGCGAACCGTTCCGCGTTTTCTTTGAAACGGGATACTACCGCGTAGGGTTTAGCTCCTTCCGCGTCTTGCAGGCCCTGGACAAAGGCGTTTGATATGCCGCCTGTTCCCGCGACAGCCCAGTTTATGATTTTTTTCATAATAATCCAGCCCCTCCTAAATTTCCATTTTTCCGCCGCGGTAATCAATAAACCAGCCGTTTTCCGCGGGCGCCGCATTCTCCCCCGTGATCATCTGGTAGAGGCCCTCCGCCGATTCTTCCGGTTCTATTTGCGCGTCGTTGCGGCCCATCACGGTATTCATCCTGCCGGGGTGTACCGCGCAGACCGTATAGCGGCTTTCGGTTTTCGCGAAAATCGCGGTTAGTTTGTTTTGCGCCGCCTTGCTGATGGAATACCCCGGATACTTCGTCCCGATATTGGTCATGGACCCCGCTTCAGAAGTAACGGTGATGAATATACCGCCGTCTTTAATCAGATGATGAAAGTGTTTTATCACTATCGCGGAGCCTATCACGTTCACTTCTAATGCGGCGCGAAGATCCTCAATGCTCGTGTCGGTAATTTGCCGCGTCCGGTCGCTGTCGGCAAGAACGCCCGCCGTGATTACCAGGGCGTCGAGCTTTCCGCCGTCAGCGTTAATTTTTTGCGCCCCAGCTTCCGCCTGCGCTTCGCTTGTTACGTCAAGTTCAATCAGTGTGTAGTTTGCCAATTCTTTTGCCGCTTCCGCCGCCTTCGCTGACGGTTTATTTCGGTACGCCGCATAAACAACATCCCCGTGTTCCGCCGCGTATCTCGACAGCGCCAGCCCGAGTCCCTGGTTCGCCCCAATAACAGCTATCCGCATACCTATTCTCCTTAGAAAATAAAAATGATAGGCCGACAGGCGGCAGCGCCCCCTAATCCTCCGGCCCGTAAAGAATCCGCGTTTTCTGAACCTGGTCCAAAACTACCGAAGGTATGCCGCCGCGCCTTCGTGTAAAGAGAGAACCGCCGGCCCGTTTAGCGCTCCGTTTTACCAGAGGCTTCCTCTTTTTTGGATTGCCTCCGGTCCCGCATGTCCGTTATCCCTATGAAGATCGCGATAAGGCCGATGAACGCGGCTATGACGGGCAAGACGCCCCGGAAAAAGGAGAGAACGTCTCCCCACCAGTTGAGCCCGCCAGGAACCACGGCGCATACGGCTGCGGCGATGAGCAGAATTCCCATGATGAAAGCTTTCATATATCCTCCAAATTATTTCAGGATTGGTATTTTTTCGGTATTTTCTGAATACCGAGACTTTCCCAAAACTTCAGTTTTGGGAAAGCAACCGTGAAATTCGCGGTTTTGCAAGGCTGAAAGCCTGAAAAACCGCAAGAGCCTGTCCCAAAACCGTGCGCGTAGCGCACAGTCAATTAGTTTTGGGACAGGCTCT
>JAIRSS010000048.1 GCA_031255315.1 Spirochaetaceae bacterium | reverse complement strand
TCCGGCTCCTACATCCCCTTCCCAAAGGCGCAGTCCGGATACCGGCATTGAGGGCAGGAGAGGCACAGCCCGCCCGCTCCCATGCGGGTAAAATCCCGCCGGGAAAGCCGCAGGCCCGCAGCCGCACGGGGCAGTATTAAATCGAAGATTGAGGCGCCGGCGTACATCACACAGGCGGGCAGGCCCATGATGGGAACCCCGTCGTCAAAATACCCCAACAGGAACATGACCCCCGGCATCACCGGAGCGCCGTAGGTAACAATGGACGCGCCGCTCTGCTTGACGGCGCCGGGGGTATTGTCGTCAGGGTCGACGCTCATGCCCCCGGTGCAAAGAATCAGGTCGGGCCCCAATTGGCGGGCCTCGGCAATGGCCCCGCTTATACGGTCAACCCCGTCCGGTACGATGATATGCTTTGAAACGGAAATGCCATAGCCTTCAAATTTTTTTACCAGCGCCGGCGTAAACGCGTCGGGGATGCGCCCATAGGCTATCTCGCTTCCCGTGGTAATCACCGCCGCGCTCTTGAGGATATAGGGAAACACATTCATAACCGGCCCGACCCCCGCCAGTTCTTCGGCCCGCCGCAGCTTTTCCTCCTTGATGACCAGAGGGACCGCTTTCATCCCCGCGAGTTTATCCCCCGCCGCAACCGGCGTATGATTGTGCCGCGCCGTAACAGCCAGTTCTTCTATCCCGTTTATGCGGGTGAGAACGTCGGCGTCGTATTCGAAAACGCCGCCGGTTTGGGCAAAAAATTCTATCTTCCCCTCCTTGGGGCCCCGCCGGTCAATATTCACGCCCTGGCACAAGGAGGCCAGGATTTCCGCCGCCTCGTTTTCGTGGAGGGTTCCATCCGGTTTTTCCCAGATATAGATTTGTTCCTTTCCCATCGAAAGAAGCATGGGAATATCCGCTTCCTCAATGATATGCCCCTTGTGAAATTGAACGGTTTTTTCAAGGGGGGTAATCCGTGTCATGTCATGGCAGAGCACCATGCCTATAGCCTGCTCCACCGGTACCATCTTAATGGCGCTGCTCATACGCTTCTCCTCCAAACAGTTTCGTTGTCTATAGTACAACAATTTAACCGCAATTACCCGCCCTTGAGCCGCGCTCCGCCCACGATCCTGTTGTTCCGTCCCGCCTTTGGTGCGGCGATTTTTCAGGATTTTATGCGGGAAGCGCGGCAAACTCCTATTGGTTTCCGGCTGCTGAAACCCGCTGCTTCCGATAGCCGGTGTTTCTGATCGGCAGCCGGTCCCGCAGCACCCCGTCAAGGCGGTAGTAGGCGTGGGCGGCGGCGGGGCTTGTGGGAATCAGGCATAGTTCACCCACCCCTTTGGCGCCGTAGGCGAAGGGAAGTTTTTCCCGGTTATGCCGCACTAAAATTACCTCAACCGGCGGCGCGTCGGGGGCGCGCAGAATCCCCAGGGTTCCGAGTTTCCCTTTGGGATAGCCCCCTTCAATGGGAAAGTCCTCGGTCAGGGCAAAGCCCAAGCCCATGATAACGCCTCCCTCAATCTGTCCTTCAACCGACTGAATGTTGACCGGGGTCCCTACATCGTAGGCAGCAACGACCCGGTCGACTTTTCCCGCGTCGTCAAGGATGACCACTTGGGTCGCGTAACTGTAGGACACATGACTCACCGGGAAATCCTTAAGCGCCCCCAGGGGGTCTGTTTTGGCAAAATATTCACCGTAGAATTCATGGCCTTCCAAATCGGCGAGTTTTTTGCCCGCCAAGGCCAGGGCAAGTTTTTCCGCCGCCCGTTTCGTCGCTTCTCCGGTAACGACGGTCTGCCGTGAGGCGGTACTGGTCCCCGAATCGGGGGTACGCTCGGTATCGGGACTCTCGTGTACGATATACGCGGGATCGATTTTAGTCGCCTCGTATACCATTTGCGTACAAACCGTCGCCATGCCCTGTCCCATGCAGGCCGCTGAAGTACGGATATGCACCACGCCGTTTTCAACAGAAAGAATGCACCGCCCAATATCCTTAACCGCAACCCCCTTCCCGCTGTTTTTGAAGGCGCAGGCGATTCCCGCGTGGGGATGCGCCTCATAGACCTCCTTAACCGCTTCCAGGGTTTCTACTATCGCGCAGTTGGGATCCACAATCTGCCCGTTGGGCAAGACCTCTCCAGGTCTAACGGCGTTTCTATACCGTATTTCCCACGGGGAAATACCTGCCATTTCCGCCAGAAGGTTAAGATTATTCTCCATCGCAAAGCAGCTCTGGGTTACTCCAAAGCCGCGGTACGCTCCGGCCACTACATTGTTCGTGTATACCGACATACCGAGGATGTCGATGTTCTGAAAATTGTAAGGCCCCGCCGCGTGGGTACAGGCCCGCTGCAACACCGGACCGCCCAAGGACGCATAGGCCCCAGTGTCCGCTACGAGGAGCGCCTTCATTGCCGTGAGGCGTCCGTCTTTATCACAGCCGGTGGTGAACTCCATTTCCATGGCGTGCCGCTTGGTATGGCAATTAATGCTTTCCTGCCGGGAAAATTTGACCTTAACCGGCAGCTTCGTGTGCCACGCCATCAACGCGGCATGGTGCTGCACGCTCATGTCCTCCTTCCCGCCGAAACCGCCGCCCACCAGCATTGAATGGACGTGAATCTTTTCTTTCGGAATATCCAGCATGAGCGAACATTCCCGTTGTTCATCGTATACCGATTGTCCGCCGGTATAGAGATAGAGGCCGTCATCCCCCACAGGAAGGGCGACGGCGCATTCCGGCTCCATAAAGGCGTGATCGTTAAAGGGGGTAAAATATTTGCGGGTAACCGTGTATTCCGAATTCCGCAACGCCTCCGCTGCATTTCCCTTTTTAAGATATTCCTTGCTCATGATATTCCCCGTTGAATGAATCAGGGGCGCGTCCGCTTTAAGGGCGTCCGTGGGGGAAGTAACCGGTTCCAGTTCCGTGTAGTCCACTTCGATAAGGGAGAGGATCTCATCCAGGCTTTCCCGTTTCCGGCTTCCAACCAAGGCGATGGAATCGCCGATGTACCGGGTGACGGAACCTTCGGGAATCATCACGTCCCAATCCTGCACGATATGACCGATCTTATTGTGGGGCACATCTTTCGCCGTAAGAATCCGCACACAGTCAGGATGTTGTTCCGCCTTTGATATGTCGATTTTGTTTATCCGCGCCCGGGGATATTTTGAACGGAGCGCCCTTGCGTGGATCATCCCGTCAAACTCAAGGTCGTCACAATACTTCCCGATGCCCAGCGTCTTGTCCCGGGCGTCCACCCGTTTGAAACGCCTGTCCAGGGAGGCGTCGGTTTCTCCGGGCGGGATAGGAAGATTTTCCCGGAAGTACTTCGCCGCGTTCAGTATGGCTTCCTCAATTTTCACGTATCCCGTACACCGGCAAATGTTCCCCTTGATTGCCTGCTTTACCTCTTTCCGTGTGGGATTAGTATTCACATCAAGAAGCGCCTTTGCGGAGATGACCATACCGGGTATGCAAAAGCCGCACTGCACCGCGCCGGCTTCGGCAAAACATTCCGCGTATACTTCCCGTTCACGGTCGCTTAAGCCTTCCACGGTGATGACCCGGCTGCCCTCAAGCCGGGAGAGCTTTCGGGTGCAGGCTTTTACCGCCTTGCCGTCAACGATAACGGTACACGTTCCGCAGGCGCCTTCACTGCATCCATCCTTCACCGATGTCAAGTGAAGATCGTCCCGCAAAAAGCGGAGCAGGTTTTTGTCGCTGGTACATTCAGCAACGCTTCCATTTACGAATAACTTCATGCCATTTTCTCCTCATACTGTATTGTAATCATCCGTTCTTGCAGGTAAGCCGCAAGCTCGTGATAATCCGTCATCCTGTCGGCATCCAAAAGGCAGCCCCGGTCTTGCACCTCCACCTCGGCGTCTTCCCCCCGGCAGCGCCTCCAAAGCCCCCGTAGTCCTTCCGCTCCCTCATAGTCCAGTATGTCCGGCACACAAGCCGCGGAGATGAGGGGCGGATGCCCCCGCTTGCCCCCGGCCAGGGGGAAGACCAGCTTTGCCGATGTTTTTTCCATGTGTCCCGCAAGCGCGAAGAAGGTTTCTTTTCTTACCGCCGGCATATCGCCGGGCAAAAAAAACACCCCCGCCCGGGCAGCGGTAAACCCGCCCGACACCAGGGCGCGGAGGCCGATTTTTACCGATGTGAGCATATCCGTTTCCGCGTACCGGGGATTGATCGCTATGCGTACCGTATCTGCCGGCCAAACATTCCGCAGGACCCGCTCCACCTCGCCGGCGCGGTGGCCCAGCGTTACCGTCAGTTCCGCGACTCCGCCGGCAAACATACTGCCCACCGTATGTTCGATAAGCGTTTTGTCTCCAATACGCAGCAGGGGTTTAAATTCCTTCATCCGGCTTGAACATCCCGCGGCCGCAATCAGCCCCCAATAACGCATGATCCCCCCTGGTATTCATTTCATTAATTCCTGAGCCTGGTCCAAACCGAATTGACCGTGCGCTGCACGCGCCGGGTTTTTGAACAGGCTCTGATGCTAAAATGGTTCCTTCCGCCCGCCGTTCCCGAGTATCACCACGAAGCAGGCCGTCTTGCCGTCGCCCCCCAAATTCAAACTCCTCCGCATCCTTCTTCCGCCGGGTAAAAAAGGATTTCCGCAAGGCTGACGGCGGCCTGTAATACGGGCGCGAGTTCCTGTACGACGCTTTCAGGGGCGCCCCGTGCGCCTTCTTTAGGTCCCGCAACGCTCTGCCGGTCACGGGCCATCGCTAACATGCCTGTCCGGGTATGCGGCGGCCAATCTCGTGCTGCCGGGCATGAGGGGCCTTCATCTGTATAGTTGCTTGAATACGGCACGTGGTTGCCCGAACAGCAGGCGTATTCGCCTGAATATGGGATATAGTGATTACAATAGGCGGGTTGGGGTGTTATCCCCTTGACATTCGCTCTTTTATATAAAGTATAGCCGTGAGCCGTGTTGTCTACTGACAGCTAAAAGCATAGTGAAATGATAGCATTGCTGAAAGAATTGTGCAAGTATTTTTCAAACCCCGTGCCCAAAAAATGAAAAATCTCAAGACGTGGTCATAGCCGCCGCCCCCGTTGTTATTTTGTAGGATTCAAAAAAACTATGCCGGAGCCGGGGAGCGGAAAGGAAGCGCGGCGAGACCAGAGTCGTTGCGGGGGCCGGGGCCGCCGGTATTCCCCCAAAGGAGACATTAGCGGTATAGAGAGGCCTTCTGTCCTTACAAAGGGCGGCTGTCTTCCGGTGTCGTGATTTTTTATTGCGGGGCATTCGGCTTAATACCCCGCAGTGTGCTGCGATAACTGGGGGTGTGGGCCGCAGGGTTGGCGTACCCCTTGTACGCCCGCTCATCGGGCGCGTAAGCAAGGGGCATAACACGGGAGGAGTACAAAAGGGCTTTTTACATAGTTGATTTTCTAAGGTCATTTGTCATATTGTCAAATCAGTCAATTCCCGCAGTTTATTTTGTAACAGTTTTTTATCAGGCAATTTAGCCGTATATCCCGCGACAGGAACCGAGGAAAGATTGCGCGGTAAAGTGTATTCTGCTACTTCATCGTCCTTGTCCGTACAAAGAACAGCGCCGTCACTCGGATTTTCATTATCCCCGCTTCCTGTCCGTACTTTATGTTTGCGCCGCTTGCGTACCCTCCGTTGGCTGCACTCGGCTCAGGCGTCTTCCCGTATTCTTTTTTTAGAAGCTGTCGACAAATAACTTGATTATTTTCTCGGAGAAATAATATAATTCCAAGACGGCAGTGTGCTTGATTCTTTTATCTTAATCGCCGCAAAATCATCATCGCTGACCTT